>NZ_JALKBX010000004.1 GCF_023227745.1 Natroniella acetigena
ATTGTAAATTGTACACTAAGACGGGAGTGCAGAGAAACTTAGTTATCTGCGAAGTACTGTAGTGATAGGCTTAAATTTAGCTGAGAGTACTATAGAAGAAAAGGGAGGTGATGACCATGGTCGGCAGATTCAGAAGAATGCTGTCAGATAGGGAAGATGAATTCAGTTTATCAAAGTTGAGTAGGCAGCATTTTAAATTCATATGCAGTTATTTAAAGCCACATTTATCTAAATTAATATGGGCTACTCTGGCTATGCTAACAGTTACCATAACTACTCTAGCTGGGCCCTATCTTACTAAAGTTGCAGTTGATGATTATATCTTAAAAGGTGATCTTCAGGGATTGAATCTGATATTATTAATTATGTTAGGCACTTATGGGGTTTTTTGGTTTTCATCTTACTGGCAAAGATATCTGTCCAACTGGGTAGGGCAGGAAGTGGTCAGCAGTATTAGAGAAGATCTGTATCAGCATATTCATACTCTTTCTTTAGACTTTTTCCATAAACAGCCGACTGGTGATATTATTTCAAGATTGACCAATGATGTAGATGCACTTTCGGAAATTATAACCAATGGATTTATACGCTTTCTCAATGATTTACTGACCTTAGTAGGAATAGTGATCATTATGTTAAGGCTCAATTTCAATTTAGCACTAATCACTTTTACTAGTATACCGTTGATTTTAATAATTGTTAATTATCTAGGTAAGAAGATGAGAGTAGCTTATCGAGAAGTACAAGAAAAGTTGGCCCAACTTAATTCTGATGTTGAAGAGAATATTTCGGGGATTAGAGTAGTGCAAGCTTTAAATAGAGAAAGGGTCAATGCAGGTAAATTTAATCGTTTAAGTTGGAAAAGTCTAAAGGCTAATCTTAAAGCTGTTTCTGTCTTTGCACTTTTATTTCCAGCTATGACCTTTAGTAGAGTACTAGGTGAAGCTTTAGTACTCTGGTATGGTGGTTGGAATGTAATTAATGGAGGATTAACTTTAGGAGTATTAGTGGCCTTTCTTGGGTATGTCCGCCGCTTCTTCTTTCCACTGGCTGATTTAAGTCAGGTTTATAATACATATCAATCGGCTGGAGCAGCTTTAGACAGAATTTATGAATACTTATCTATTCCATCAGATATTAATGATTCTAATGAAGCTTTAATTCAATCGAACAACTTCAAGGGTGGTTTCAGCTTTGAAGAAGTAAACTTTGCTTATGAGGATACACCTATTATAAAAAACTTTAACTTACAGGTAACACCAGGTGAAGTTTTTGCATTAGTAGGGCCAACTGGTGCGGGAAAATCAACTTTAGTTAATTTATTAACTAGATTATATGGGGTAGATCAAGGTAAAGTTGCCATTGATGGTATGAATATAAATCAAATTCCAATCAAAAAGTTACGCCAGATGATCAGTGTTGTAACTCAGGATGTCTTCTTATTCAATACTTCGATCATAGAAAATATTCGTTATGCAGTCCCTACAGCTACAGATAAAGAGGTTAAAGAAGTAGCTAAATTGATAAATGCCCATGAATTTATTAATAAACTACCTAATGGTTATCAAACTCAGGTTGGAGAAGAAGGAGTTAAGTTATCTGGGGGACAGAAGCAGCTTATTTCCTTTGCCCGAGCTCTATTGGCTGACCCTCTAATTTTAATCTTAGATGAAGCAACTTCCAGTGTAGATGCTTATAGTGAACTCTTAATTCAACAGGCACTAGAGACTTTACTTGCAGATAGAACAGCATTAATTATTGCCCATCGTTTTTCAACTTTAAAGCAGGCAAATAGAATAGGAGTTTTGCAGAATGGAGAGTTAATAGATGTTGGTACTCATAATGAGTTATTGAGGGATAATTCATTGTACTGTAAATTATTTAAAAAACAGAGTAATGAAGTAATTTAAATATAAAGTATAACTAGTAAATTAAGGTTAAAATAAATAAAATTTAAAGAAGAGATTTAATTATTTTACATAATATATTAAATGTAGTATAAAATCAGCATATGTTAAATTAAAACTAAATATAGTAAATAATTAGGTGCCTTTAGCTTAATGTCAAAGGAGAATAGGGAATTAGATGTAAATCCTGAACAGGCCCGCTACTGTAACTAGCAAAAGAGCAATGAACAATGAACAATGAACAATGAACAATGAACAATGAAAGTTCAAAAAATCATTAATTTTTAATTACTAATAAGACTTAATAAAACTTAATAAAACTTAATAAAACTATTTGGATATTTCAATATTTAGGGAAGGTGAAGTCTATAAGCTAGAAGCCAGGAGATCTGCCTAATTATTGACTAGGTTGTTGAATATTTAATCTAGATGATTATTGAGCTCAACAATCTAGAACCTACTAGATCTTCGATGGTGATGATGTTGAAAATGTAGAATTAAAAGGGGATAATCAAGTTTTAATTACTGTTGCTGAACCTAATGCAGCCTTTCTTTATAATCTAGGAAGAACTCGGATTATTCTTAAATATATTTGGGAAGATGTAGATAACCCCGAAAAGTTTCTTAAAGAAGAGGCAGTTGTAGGAACTGGACCATACCGCTTAGCGGATTATGGTTAAGAGCATGGTACTTATCGTTTTGAAACTTTTGAGGACTTCTGGGGGCCAAGGCAGAATGTGAAAGCTATAGAATTTGTACCTGTTAGTGAAAGTATTTTGCCTTCTGATCATGCGATGTATAATCCTGAGGTTAAGGATTATGATTGTGATGTAGATAAAGCAGAGGAATTACTGGTGGACTTAGGTTATGATCAGGTTAATGAGGACGGAATTCGCTATAATGAAGCTGGTAAAGAGTTAGTCTTTACAATATTTATAAGGGGTTGCACAGTCAGAATAGCAGAGATACTGAAGGAACAGTTAGCTGAAGCAGGCATTGGCCTAGAAGTTCAGAGTGCAGAAAGTCAGACGCATGATGGTCGGCTTAGAAATAATGAATACGAGTTAGCTATTCATAGTGGAGGTGGCTGGGGAGGTGACCCAGATTATTTAAGAGGAAGATTTATGACTCCAGCTGATGATGAGGAATATGTTGACACACAGAGTTTAGGTTATGAAAATCAAGAGCTGAATCAATTATTGGAAGAGCAAAGGTTAGAACTTGATGAAGAAATGCGTCAAGAAATAATCTTTGAAATTCAGGAAATATTGGCTGAAGATGTACCAGAAATACCACTCTATCATCCAGCCGGCTATACAGCTTATAGACCAGATAAGTATGATGGCTGGATGTTTATGTTCGCTCATCATTCTTTAACTCATCTTAAACTTTCTTATCTGGAAAGGGGAGGATAAAGAACGTTTCAGTCAATTATGGGAGGAGGTTGTTTTTGATTTAATCAAACAGCCAGCAGATAAATTCTTTGAAATTAAAGAGGTTAACGCTAATCTACCTTAGCATGTACTAAGGTTTGCAGATATTTTCTGTGTGTCAGCTTAAAGATTTATTCTGTACTGAGTCTCCAACTTAAAAAGGCAGTATTGATTCCTGAGATAAGTAATGGGAAAAGGTATGTAACTAATCTAGTTAAGAGTACTATAGCGAGTCCGTTAGTAGCTGAAATTCCATTTAAAGTCAAGATTAAAACCATTGTTGCCTCATAGGAACCTAGTCCTCCTGGTGAAAGTGGAATCATACTTACACTATAAGCACTATAGGTTGCTATAGCAATTAGGGTAAAGGTAGATTGGACACCTAACATAGAGATAATATAATAAACATGGATTGGATAAATAAACCATACAACTGCTGATAAGAAATAGAGTTTAATTAATTCTTGGTTACTGATCAGATTATTTGTTTCTTCGATTGCATTACTGAAAAATGCTATTGATTTATTGACTAGAGATAATTTGAGGAACTTATTGATTAGAGAAGGCTTTGAAGAATTATTACAAGATAACTCTTTTAAAGAGTTATTATTACTAACTTTAGAATATAAAAGAAAAATGATTATAAAAGTAGTAGATAAAGCTAAGAAAGATAGATAAACAGCTGGAGGTAATTTAAAAGTAAAGATTGATGCCCCTAAAAAAACACTACAAATAACTAAAAAGGGTAAAAAAGATGCGAACTTATTGATCAGTAATAGAGAGGTCGATTTTTCATAATTAATTTTAAATAGTCGATTAAGTAGGTATAACTTGGTTGCTTCGCCCCCAACTTTAACAGATGGTGTAATATTTTCAGTAAATTTTGCTGCTAAATGAATACTCATTACTTTCTTGAAGGAAAGGGGTTTTTGAAATTTAGATATTAAGATATACCATTGATAAGAAGTTATTGTCAAACTTATTAATTGAAGAATACATAAACTAAAAATTACAAAATAGTTAGTATGGCGTAACACTTCTGCTGTACTTTCCCAATCAATAATGAAGAATGATGCTAAAAGGATAGCTATTAAGATTAAAAATGGGATGATCTTTTTGAACATGGTTACAAGCCTCCTCTAAACTAAGCAGCATAATTTAAATAACTACATTAATTATATTAAGCTATTTTTTGGTTGTCAAGCAAAATATTAATATGTAATGTTGTAGAAAGGAATTTGTTGACGAAAGGGAATGTTTTTTATTATAATGGAAATAACAATATGTTTTAATTAATGGTTTTGGGTTAAGGAATTTGTTGAAAAATCAAAGAAAGAAGGGGCTTGATAATATGATTGATTGTAGATTATGGTTAGATATTAATTTCAAGTTAAAGGATGGAGTGGTTGTATCAGGTGAGTTTTATGTTTAAGATAGAAAGAAGATTTTTATTTCCTAATTTGATAACCAGTTTGAATCTGTTCTTTGGATTTTTGAGTATTTTAATGTCTTTAGAAGGAAACTTTTTAGTGGCTGCTTGGCTTGTATTATTTGCAATAGTATTTGATGGTTTAGATGGGAAAGTTGCTAGAAAATTAGAAGGTTATAGTCAGTTTGGAAAGGAATTTGATTCATTTTGTGATGCAGTCTCTTTTGGAATAGCACCTAGTATTTTAATTTATGCAACGTTGACTACTGAAAGCTATTTTAAGTCAGTAATTATTCCAGTAGCATTTTTATTCATGTTAGCTGGTATTGTCAGATTGGTCAGATTTAATATTGAGACTGAACTTTCTGCAACCAAGGGAGACTTTATCGGGATGCCGATCCCGGCTGCAGCTGGATTATTGGCCTCTTATTATATCTTTACAAATGCAGTTTGGGGCCAATTTTTAGGTCTGGGTTTATTTCTAGGAATGGCTGTTCTTGTATCCATTTTAATGGTAAGTAATCTACCACATCAAAACATCTCAAATTTACTGGCTGCAATAAATTATAAATATCTTATTATTATTTTAGTAGTATTATTATTAGCTGCAGAGTATTTAGTTTTTCCATTATTTATTGTCTATATTTTAATTAATCGGCTACAGGATCTTAAATCTAATGTTGAAGAGTATGTAAGTTTTATTAATCAGGGCAAATAAAGCTGTGAACCTCACCACCTAAATCAAAGATTTAGATGGAGTTTTCTTTGGGTTTTTTTATAAATTAATGAATTTTTAATTGTTTGGCTTGACTGACAGTCCTAGTTAGTGTATAATATTAACAAATTGAATTAAATTTACATTTTAGGTTCAACAAGTTTATTGTTGATTAAAAGGGAATCAGGTGAGAATCCTGAACGGGCCCGCCACTGTAACTAGCTATAAAAGCAGTGAATAATGAATAATTAATAGTGAATAGTTGAAGTTCAAAATCAAAAACTATTAATTATTGATTGCTAAAAGGACTTAGTAAGACCACTTGGATTAACTGGTAACTAGTAGCTAGTGATTGGTAATTGGTAACTAATTACTAATCACAGATTACTAATTACTGGCCTCCAGGGAAGGTCAAGTCTATAAGCTAGAAGTCAGGAGACCTGCCTAATATTGATCCTACTCTGTCTTCGATGGCAAGGAAGGTAGGTAATTAGTTGTATTGGCTAATTATCCTCGATCCTTATTTGTTGGATTGAGGTCTTTTAGGTTTTATATCTAATTATCCCCGATCTTGTTGTTGAGATCGGGGATTTTGTTTGGATTAATAAAATTATAGTAAGTCCCTCCTATTTTCAATCTTTAGCTAAAGCAGAATTTTTAGTTAAAGATTGAAAAAGGTTTTTTATTAAATTACATTAATTGGTAAAGTGGTTGCGTAATCTTACACTATTATTATTTTAATAATAGGATTATGTTGCCATAATTAAATAAAGATAATATACGAGGAGGAATATGTAAATGATTAAAGGACAAACTAAAAAGTTGATGTTGGTAGTCTTATTGACAGTGTTATGTGTAAGTGTTGGAGGTGGTCAAGTTTTTGCTCACGGCCATCACATGGAGATTGCTGAGTTTGAAGTGATTGATCGCAGCGCTGATGATGTAACGGCATATGTACATCATGATCATTGGCATGGTGAACTTCCAAATGTGCCAGTTAATGAGGATATTTCACTTGGTGCCTATATTGAGGACGAGCATGGAGATGAGATAGAGCTTGGTTCTGAGTATGAATTAAGGGCTCGTCTTGCTGATGGTGCAGCTGAAGGGATAGTAGAATTTCATTCTCACGGAGATCATGTCCATGTTGTTGGTGAGTCAGAAGGCGAGACTGATATAGTATTTGAATTGTGGCATGGGGATCATGTTGACTATGAAACACCTGAAATTACTGTTCAGGTTGGTGACGACGAGCGTGGCTTCTTTAGTAGAATTTTTAATTTTTAATTAAGAATTATAAGTTTTATTATGATAATTTAAATATCCCGATCTTCGATTATGGAGATTGGGATGTTATATTTTCAAAGTAGTCTTATGAATTGAATCAAAAGTAAAAAAAATGCTTTTTTTGTTTTAACAAGCAGGATAAAATTGCTTACTGTTGAATAATTAAGGTAGATTAAGATTTTAAAAGTGAATATTTTTATTTTAGTAATTAGGTGTCTTCAGTAGCTGTTAACAGCTACTGAAGAAGAATAGGGAATCAGGTGAGAATCCTGAGCGGGCCCGCCACTGTAACTAGCTATAAAAGCAGTGAATATTTAATACTGAATATTGAATAATTAAAATTCAAAATCAGAAAACATATTCATTGTTAAAAGGACTTAATAATACCACTTGGAGGAACTAGTAACTAGTGATTAGTAATTGGTAATTAGTAAATTAACAACTAACTATTAGTCATAAATCACAAGGCACTATTTGCTAACCCCTAGGGAAGGTGAAGTTCTTATAGCTAGGAGTCAGGAGACCTGCCTAATTATTGAGCCTACGGATCTTCGATGGTAAAGAGGAGTAGGTAATTAGTATAGTGGCTAATTATCCTCAATCTTGCTAAAGAAGATTGAGGGTTTTTATTTTAAGAAAAGAAAGGAGGGATTAATTCAATCCGGAAATAATGGTGATGGATTGAACTGGGTATTATTATGATGAAGTTCTTTTTTATTATTTAGGAAATTATGCTTTTCAAAGATTGTGGATAATTTTTATTTTTACTGGTTTGCTTAACCTTAGACTTAGCCTTAGACTATGACCGGAGGTCATTTTGTTCTTGATATTTATTACTTTAAAGAAGAGGAAAAATGACTAAGATCTGATTAGAAGTAAGAGCGAAATAAGATTTATTAGAATAAAAATAACTTCTTGATAAAAGAAGGGATTTTTTCTTACTTGCAGAATAATTTAGTTATGAGAATGGTAGAAGATATTGGGCAAAAAGTTAGAAAAATCATGAAATTGTCAACTGAAAATTTCTTTAAAAAGGAGAGGTTAATTAAAATGAATTCAAATAAATTTTTGAAAATGATAGTTATTATCTGTTTAATAGTAGGGGTTGTGGGAACTAGTGCTTATGCTCATCGGATGATAGTAGATGAACCTGAAAATGGTGAAGTACAGGTTAGATTTGATGATGGAACGGTAGCACCTGATGCAGATGTGACTTTGTATGATGAAGCAGAAGAGGTTATTTTAGAAGGGCAGACCGATCAGGATGGAATTTTAAGTTATGATCCAGCTATTGAACCTTATCAAGTAGTTGCAAGTGATGATGTAGGTCATCGAGCAGTCTGGTCTTCAGATGGAGAAGGGGAAGGTTTTTTTATGATGCTTCCTGCGTGGGCGAGAATCTTACTTGGATTAGCTATATTAGTCTTCCTAGCTGCTAGTATGATGTTTTGGAAGCAAAAGCAGTCAGTAAATAATTAAGTTGGGAGTGATTAATGATGCATATTTCAGAAGGTGTACTTTCTGCTCCGGTCTTACTTACAGGAGCAGCTGCTACGGCTGCAGGAACAGCTATAGCCTTAAAAAAGATAGATAATGAGGATATTCCGCAGGTGGGGATAGTTTCAGCAGCACTATTTGTAGGAAATTTAATTCATATACCAATTGGGCCAACGAGTATTCACCTAGTCTTAAATGCGATAGCTGGAATCTTATTAGGGTGGAAGGCGTTTCCTGCTTTCTTAGTGGCCTTTTTACTACAGAGTATTTTATTTCAGTTTGGGGGGCTGACTGCTTTAGGGGTCAATGTCTTTATGGTTGCCCTTCCTGCTGTTGTCTGCCATTATTTATTTAAAGTTTTGATCAAGAAGGGTGAAAGTAGTAAGTGGCTGGGAATTAGTGGTTTTATCTGTGGGGCAGTAGCTATAAGTTTAACTGTAATTTTATTGATGTTTTCTCTTATATTTACTCATGATTCCTTCTATGAAATGGCCCGGATGATCTTGGCAGGTAATTTAGTGTTAGTGATTATTGAGGCTTTATTAACAGGATTCTGTTTAGTCTTTTTACGAAAGGTTAAACCTGAGTTATTTATTGATCTTCAAGTTGAAGGTGGAGGTCTAAAAGGAAGTGAAAGGGTATGATTGATCTTAATCAGGGATTTGCTCAAGGATCAAGTTGGGTGCACCAACTTGATCCTAGAGTAAAAATAATGACCATTTTTTTATTAGCTGTAATATTAGCTGTTGGAGAGAGTATAATCATGTTATTACAGGCTTTAGCTTTTACGACTTATTTGGTACTGGCTGCTAAGTTAGAGTTAAAAAAGGTCTTGAAGAGATTAGTAGTAGTTAACTTTTTTATTCTAGGGATCTGGGTATTTGTGCCTGCTACCTATCCTGGAGATGCCTTAATGCAGGTTGGCCCCTTGAGTATTTCTACAGCAGGGGTTATTTATGCTACTAAGATTACTTTAAGATCAAATGCTATTATGTTAGGAATAATTGCTTTGCTCTCTACTTCAACAGTATCTTCTTTGATGCAAGCTATGAGATGGTTATATGTTCCTGAAAAGATAGTTTATTTATTTTTCTTTGTTTATCGGTATGTTCATGTTATTTGGAAGGAATTTAATAGATTATATGATTCGATGTTGATGCGAGGTTTTAAAGCTGAAACTAATTTGCATTGTTATAAATCTTATGCTTATTTGATTGGGATGCTGTTGGTTAGAAGTTATGAGCGTTCAACGAGAGTTTATGAAGCTATGTTATGTCGAGGGTTTAGAGGGGAGTTTCATAATCTTGATGATCTCAGTTTTTCTAATCAGGATCTAAAGATATTTTCAGGGATATTAGTCTTTATCAGTTGGATTATTATTTTGGAGAGAGGAGTTTTCCTTATATGATAGATTTGAGAAATATTTCATATCAGTACGAGAATGGAGAAGAAGTTTTAAATAATTTTAATTTAGCATTAAAGCCAGGAGATAAGATAGGATTAGTTGGACCTAATGGAAGTGGGAAAACTACTTTATTTAAAATAATTATGGGCTTGTTAACCCCTAAGCAAGGGGAAGTAATTATCTTTGATCAAAAAAGAGAAAAAGAGGAAGATTTTGTTGAGGTTAGAGAGAGGGTTGGTTTTTTATTCCAAGATTCTGATGATCTCCTCTTCTGTCCTACTGTTGAGGAGGATCTTGCTTTTGGCCCGCTTAATTTGGGGAAGAGTAAAGAGGAGGCTAAACGGATAGTTAATGAAACTCTGGATATAATTGGAATGAAAGGCTTTGAGAAAAAGGTGAGTCATCGATTATCAGGAGGACAAAAAAGGATGATAGCTTTTGGTGCTGTTTTGGCTATGCAGCCTGAAGTATTATTATTAGATGAGCCTTTTTCGGGTCTGGATGAGGAGGCAGTAGAGAAGATGGTTGATATTTTGAATAATACTGATAAATCTTATCTAGTTGTTTCCCATAATGAAGATTTGATAGATAAGGTTACAAATAAACTTTATTATATGAACGAGTAAAGAGCATTGAATAATGAATATTGAATATTTAATAACCATTAAAAACATACTGCATATAGAAGGTGGTCATTTGAATTGTACTATATGTAGTATGAGAAAATATTTTGATGTTTTTTATGGTCAATTCATTAAATATTAAATGAAGTTTTAGGTGTTTTTTGGTTCCAACTATTCAATATTAAGTATTAAATATTAAATGAATTTTAAGGGGGAAAATCAATGAAAACTGGAATTATTGTTTTAGGTCATGGAAGTAGAGCAGCAGAAGCTAGTCAAGTCTTTGCAGAAATTGTGGACAAAGTTAGAGAAAAAGTGGATTATGAATTAGTTGAAGGAGCAGCAATGGAATTAGCTGAACCTAGTTTACAAGATAGTGTAGCAAAAATTATCAAAGCAGGAGCAGAAAAGGTAGTTATTGTTCCTTTGTTTTTATTTCCAGGAATACATATTCAAGAAGATATTCCTAATTTAATTGAGGAATTAGAAGCAGAGTATTCTGAAATTGAGTTTGAGTTTGGAAAGAATCTTGGTGCTGACGATAAGATTGCAGATATTATTGTTGAACGAATTGAGGAAGTTAATTAAAATATTGTGTCACTTTCGTGCCACAATATTGAGTTGACAGTTTACGGTTTACAGTTTACAGTTAAAAATCAAAACATTAAAGACTTAAGACCATTAAACACCTTTGTAATTATAGGTTTAGAGTGGTTTTGATTTTAATGTTTTAATGCTCTTAACTGTCAACCGTCAACTGTTCACTGTCAACTGATATAAAGTGGCAAAATGCCACTTTATATCAATTAAATTTAACAGGGATGGTGAAAAAATGGAGATAATTAAGCAACCACAAAAAATAGAAGATAAAAGTATGAAGATTATTGATGAAGAAGTTGGGGGATTTGATTGTTCGCCACAAGAGGCTAAAGTGATTAAAAGGGTGATTCATGCTACTGCTGACCTTGAATTTAAGGAGCTAGTAATTATTTCTGATAAGGCGATAGAGTCAGCTTTAAAGGCATTAAAATCAGGGGCCAACATTGTAACTGATGTTAATATGTTGAAGCAAGGAATCAGTAAGCGTAAGACAGCAGAGTTGGGTAATGAGATTAATTGTTTTATCAGTGATGATGATATTGCTCAAGAAGCTAAGGAAGTAGGGGTTACTAGATCGATGATGTGTATGAGAAAGGCAGTTGAAGATTCTGATAATAAGATATTTGCTATCGGAAATGCTCCAACGGCTTTGTTTGAATTGATGAAGTTAATTGAAGAAGGGAAAGTAGAGCCAGATTTGATTGTTGGAACTCCGGTTGGATTTGTAGGAGCTAAAGAATCTAAGGAAGAATTAGAGAAGTTAGATGTGCCTTATATTACTGTCCGAGGAAGAAAGGGAGGCAGTCCAGTCGCTGCTTCGATTATGAATGCATTGTTATATCAAATCGACTAATCTTAAGTTTAAGGCTGAGGAAATGGTTTTTATTACGAAGGGTTTTTATAAATCCGAAGGTAAGGCTAAGTCAACCGTTAAAAGGATAAGGGTCTAGCTTTTACTCAAGCTTAGACTTAACCTTAAACTTAAATTTGTTTGTCAACTATTCAATATTAATTGTTAATTATTAAATGCTTTTCAAAGGGGTAGCATTATGGGATTTGAATCTTACATAATTAGAGATGGTGAAAAGTTGAAGCGAGGTTATACGACAGGAAGTGCTGCAGTAGCCGCTGCTAAGGCAGCAACTAAGATGTTAATGACTGAACAAGAGGTTAAGACAATCAAGATAGATACTCCAGCAGAGATTGAGCTTGAGTTAGAGGTTGTTAAAACCAGTTATAACGATCAGCAAGCTACAGCTTCGATCATTAAAGATGGTGGAGATGATCCAGATGTGACAGATGGTTTGGAGATTGTAGCGCATGTGGAATTGCTTGATTCACCTAAGATTGAGTTAGATGGTGGTCAAGGGGTGGGCCAAGTCACCAAACCAGGATTAGCAACTGAAGTGGGTGAGGTAGCGATTAATCCTGTCCCAAGGAAGATGATTATAGACGAAGTTAAGAAGGTATTACCTGCTGAGCGAGGAGCCAAGATAGTAATTGAAGTTCCCAAGGGAGAAGAGACGGCAACTAAGACTCTCAATCCACAGTTAGGGATTGAAGGTGGGATCTCGATCTTGGGAACGACGGGAATCGTAGAGCCTATATCCGAGCAAGCCTATAAGGATTCTCTAGTATTGGCGATTGATCAGGCTTTAGCTACAGGAGAAGAGGAGTTGGTCTTTGTCTTTGGTAATTATGGTAAGAGGATGGCTGCTAAATTGGGTTATCAACCGGAGCAAGTGATCAGAATGAGTAATTTTGTTGGCTTTATGTTGAAGTATGCAGTAGAAAAAGGGGTCAGTGAGCTGACTTTAATAGGGCATTTAGGTAAGTTAGTTAAGGTGGCTGCAGGTATCTTTAATACTCATAGTTATGTAGCTGATGCTAGAAGGGAGACAATAGCAGCTTATACCGCTGCCAGTGGTGGTCAACAGGAGTTGATCAAACAGATTTTGGCTGCTAATACTGCAGAGGAGACAATAGAGTTACTTAAAGAAGCTGAGCTGACAGAGGTCTTTGACTTGTTGGCTAAGCGGGTTGCAATCAGAGCCGAAGAGTATGTGAAGGGTGAGTTGGAAGTAAGGAGTTTACTCTTTTCGATGGAAGAAGAAGTTCTAGGAAGTTATAAAATTGACAATTGACAGAATGTACAATGGACAATTAAAAATCTTTTAAAGTTTTTTATTTTTAAGGGGTTGATCTTTAATTGTAAATTGTCAATTATACATTGTAAATTAATGTTTGTAAAGCGGGGGTGGCTAGATGAATAAAATTTATGTTTTAGGGATTGGTCCGGGTACTAAAGATTATGTACTGCCGATTACGGATAGACTTGTTAGAGAAGCCGATCTTCTGATTGGAGGAGAGCGGGCTCTAGCTTTATTTGCAGAATATAATAAAGAAGAGATGGTAATTAAGGCTGATTTAGCGAAGATTAAAGATTATATTGAAGCTAATTATCAAAACCAACAGATTGCAGTCTTAGTTTCTGGTGATACTGGTCTATATAGTATGCTCAATTATTTAAAAAGGCATTTTTCTGAAGAAGTATTGGAGGTTGTGCCAGGAATCAGTGCTATGCAACTAGGTTTTGCTAAGGCTAAGCTCAGTTGGCAGGATGCTAAGTTGACCAGTCTGCATGGCAATCAAGATAAAGAGGAACTATTAGAATTGCTTGCTGAGTATGATAAGATTGGTTTCTTTACCGATAATAAGTTTCCTCCGCATCAAATTGCTGAATATTTAACAGCGGAGGGTTTAGGAGATAAACAGGGGATTGTAGCTGAGAGGCTTTCTTATCCAGAAGGGAGAGTGATTAAGGGAAGTTTGGCAGAACTGAGTGAGCAGGAATTTGGAGGTTTGACAGTGATGGTGATCTGTGATGAGTAGGTGGCAGTATCAAGTTCCTGGTATTCCTGATACTGAATTTATTAGAGGTGAATTGCCAATGACCAAAGAAGAGATCAGGGCGGTTACTATCTCTAAGTTGAGATTGAAAGATGATACAGTGATGTATGATATTGGTGCTGGAACCGGTTCGATCAGTATTGAAGCTGCTTTGGTTGCTCAAAAGGGGCAGATTTATGCTATTGAGCGTGAAGAGGAAGGAATGGAGTTGATTTCTCAGAATATGAAGCAGTTTGGAGCCGATAATATCGAATTGATTCATGGTGAGGCACCAGAAGCTTTAACTGATTTACCACCAGTCGATCGGGTCTTGATCGGTGGTAGTGGGGGGAACCTAGATCAGATCTTAGAAGTGGTAACTGATAGATTAACTCCTAAAGGAAGGGTTGTTGTCAATGCTGTAACGATGAATACTTTGACTGCAGCTTATCAAAAGTTAGAAGAGCTTGACTATCAGCTTGATATCTGTAACCTAGCAGTTACGAGAACAAGAGAGGTTGGTAGTTATCAGATGTTTAATGGATTAAATCCAGTTTATATTATTAGTGGAGAGAAGAGGTGACAGGATGAGTGGTAAATTATATGGTTTAGGAGTTGGCCCAGGTGATCCAGAATTATTGACCTTAAAAGCTAAACGAGTCTTAGAAGAGGTTGATATGATATGTACTCCGCAGTCTAAGAAGGGCAGAGATAGTGTTGCCTTACAGATAATTAAAGAAGAGGTGGATTGTCAAGGACGAGTCAAAGAATTACTCTTTCCAATGATCCATGATCAGGATGAATTGAATAAATTTTGGGATCAAGCTACAGAGGAGATGGTTGCTTTATTAGAAGAGGGCCAAGATCTTGCTTTTATTACGATTGGAGATCCCTTATTATATAGTACTTATATTTATGTTTTAGAGCGAATTAAGAATAATCATCCAGAGATTGAGGTGGAGACAGTACCAGGAATTACTTCGATAGCTGCAGCTAGTTCTCGAGTCAATATACCATTGACTGAAAAGGATGAGAAGTTGGTCATTATTCCAGCAACTTATGGTTTAGATAAGTTAGAAGAGATAATTAAGCAGCATGAAAATATTGTTTTATTGAAGGTGGCCAAGCATTATGATCAGATTGTTGAGCTATTGGCTAAGTTAGGTTTGAAGGGCCAAGCTTGGTTTGTCAGTCGCTGTGGGCAAAAGGATGAAGTGATTACGAAGGATTTAGATTCTTTGGTGGGAACGGAGATTGATTATTTATCAATGATGATCGTTAAGAAATAGTGACTGGTGACTAGTAATTAGTAATTAGTAATTAGTAAAAAGCAATGAATATTGAATATTTAATAAGTAATAGTTAAAAACCAATTAACAATGGACAATGTACAATGTACAATTAAAAATCCTTAAATGTTTTGATTGTAAGAAGGGTTTTAATTGTCAATTATCAATTGTAAATTGTCAATTGATAAAATCGAGGGGGTAGGTCGATGAAGGTTTATTTTATTGGAGCAGGAGCAGGTGATCCTGAATTATTGACAATCAAAGGGATGAAAGCGTTAGAGCAAGCAGAGGTTGTAATTTATGCAGGATCATTGGTCAATCCTAAAGTTTTGGACTATGCTCCACAAGCGGAAGTTTATAATAGTGCAAGCATGACTTTAGAAGAAGTATTAGACAAGATGGAAGAAGCAGTAGCAGATGGTAAGATAGTAGCTCGAGTTCATACAGGTGATCCTAGCATTTATGGAGCGATTCAAGAGCAGATGGATCATTTAAAAGAAGTAGGAATTGAGTATCAGATTATTCCTGGGGTCAGTTCATTCTTAGCTGCAGCTGCAGCAGTAGAACGAGAGTTTACTTTACCAGATGTTACTCAAACGGTAATTGTAACTAGAATGGAAGGAAGAACTCCTGTACCAGAGAAGGAGAAGTTGGCTAAGTTAGCTCGGCATAATGCTTCAATGGCAATCTTTTTGAGTGTTCAGATGATTGAAGATGTAGCAGCAGAGTTGGCTAAGGGGTATTCTAGCTCAACACCGATTGCTGTAATTCAGAAGGCATCGTGGTCTGATCAAAAGGTAGTCAAGGGTACTTTAGAAGATATAGCTGAGCAGGTTAAGGAAGCAGGAATTAATAAGACTGCTATGATCTTGGTCGGTGATTTCTTGGATACCGAATATGAAAAATCTAAGTTATATGACAAGAATTTCACTCATGAATTTAGAAAGGCTAAGGGCGAATGAAACTAGCTATTGTTGCTTTAACTGAAGAAGGTAAGAAGTTAGCTTGTAAGTTAGAACAGAACCTGGAAGCTGACATCTATTTACCAACTAAGTTATCAGCTGAAGGAGAGGTAATTGAGTTTGATTCTTCGTTAAAGGAGCTAGTAGATCAGTTATTTAAGGAGTATGATGGTATTATCTGTATCATGGCCTTAGGAATTGTGGTACGGGTGTTGGCCCCTTATGTAGCTGATAAACGAGAAGATCCAGCAGTAATCACTATTGATGAGACGGGCCAACATGTGATCAGTACCTTATCTGGTCACTTAGGTGGGGCCAACTGTTTAACTGAAAGGATAGCAGGACTGATTGAAGCTGAGCCTGTGATTACAACTGCGACCGATTGTCATGGTAAGTTGGCTTTTGATCTGTTGGCTAAAGAGCTTGGTTGTGAGATTATTCCTTTCTCTAATTTGAAGTTGGCCAATGCAGCGTTAGTCAATGGGAAGAGAGTCAATATCTTTACTGATCTTAAGCTTGATTTAGAGTTGGATCAGAATGTTAGGTTATTTCCATTAGATAAGTTAGGAACGGTAGAAGGATTCCCTGTTATCATTTCTGAACGAGACGTTACGATTGAGGAGCCTTATTTGCAGTTGATACCGCAGAATATAATTGTAGGTCTTGGCTGTCGGCGGGGAGTCAGTAAGAAGCAGGTGAAGGAAGCTGTTGAGTCAGCTGTAGCAAAATTAGAGCTGAGAATTGAGAGTGTTAAGAAGTTAGCAACGGTTGATCTGAAACAGGATGAAGCTGGAATTTTACAATTCGCTGAAGAATTGGAACTTCCAGTTGAGATTGTTTCTAGAGCAGAGATTAAGGAAGCGGACTTTGAATATACTACTTCAGAATTTGTTAGAAAACAGATAGGAGTTGGTGGTGTATGCGAGCCAGTAGCGATGTTGAGTGCCAAAAGAGGGGAGCTGATCTTATCAAAAACAGTAATGAATCAAGTCACAGTAGCAGTAGTCAAGGAAGTATCTATGTTGTAGGAATTGGCCCGGGTAATATTGAACAGATGAGTTTAAGGGCTTATCGGTTGTTACAAGAGGTTGATGTAGTAATCGGCTACAAGACCTATATTAAGTTGTTGGATGAGTTAGTATCTGAGGAACAAGAAGTGATTGAGTCACCGATGATGAAAGAGGTTGATCGAGCCAACAAAGTAATTGAGATAGCTCAAACAGGTAAGAGTGTAGCAATTGTCAGTAGTGGTGATCCAGGAGTTTATGGCATGGCTGGTCTGATCTTAGAGGTGGTTCAAGAAGAAGAATTAGACTTACCAGTAGAAGTAGTTCCAGGGATTACAGCTGCTAATGCAGCAGCATCTTCTTTAGGAGCACCATTGATGCATGATTATGCGGTAATCAGTTTAAGTGATCTTTTGACGCCTTGGGAAGTAATCAAAGATAGGTTAGCTAAAGCTGCTCAAGCTGATTTTATCGTAGCATTATATAATCCAAAAAGTAAGCAACGGACTGAGCAGATTGAGGTAGCTCAAGAAATCTTTTTAGAGCATAGAGCTGGAAGTACACCTGTAGGAATCGTACGTAAGGCTAAGCGAGGAAATGAAAAAGTTGTGATTACTACTTTAGCTGAGATGTTAGAAAAAGATATCGATATGTTGACGACAGTGATTATTGGTAACTCTGAAACATTTACAGCTAATGATTTGATGATTACACCGCGGGGTTATAATGTATGATTTTAGTTTTAGCTGGGACTAAAGATAGTCGTGAGATAATCAAAAGCTTAAAAGAGGCTGGTAAGGAGTTAGTCGCTTCTGTAGTGACAGATTATGGCTATCAGTTAGTATCCCGATTAGGAGTTGAAGTGATTCAACAGCGTTTAGATCAAGCATCTATGGCTGAGTTGATTAAAAAACGAAGGATTAATCTTGTAATTGATGCAACTCATCCTTTTGCAGAAGAGGTTTCTAAAACAGCAATCGGGGTCTGTAATAATTTAGATGTTGATTATCTTCGTTTTGAACGAGAGGAGATTGAAGCCCCTAAGCAGGAGTTGATTATTGAAGTCAATAATTATCGAGAAGCTGCTAGAAGGGCCAACGAATTTAACCGAGTGCTATTGACAATAGGTAGTAGAAGATTGAATTACTTTGTTGAGGAAGTCGATAATTGGGAGCAGAGATTAGTAGCACGGATTTTGCCTACTTGGCAGTTTGTTAAGCAGGCAGAAGAGTTAGGATTTACTCCTCAGAATCTAATTGGGATGCAAGGACCTTTCAGTAAGGAGTTAAATCAAGCAATCTTAAAGAGATATGATATCTCAGTCTTAGTTACTAAAGCAAGTGGTAAGACTGGTGGATTAGAGACTAAATTAAGAGCAGCTTTAGACTTAGAGATTCCAGTAATCTTGATTACTAGACCACAGTTGCCTACAGATAAGATTGTAACTGATTATCAGAAGTTATTGGGAGAGATTGAAGATGAGTAAATTGATCTTAGTATTAGGTGGAGCAAGGAGTGGAAAGAGTAGTTTTGCTGAGGATATTGTAGAGAAATTAGGAGGGCAAGATGTAATCTATGTTGCTACTTCTGAAGTACGAGATGAAGAGATGAAAGAAAGGGTTACTAGACATCGCCAATCTAGACCACAAGAATGGCGGACAGTTGAGGAATCAAAGGCAGTCAGCCAAGCATTGGCTGAGCTTGAGGATGATTCAGTCGTCTTGCTTGACTGTTTGACGGTCTTACTCTCTAATCTGGTCTTGGCTGATAGCGATTTAGCAGAAGATGAGACTGATTTTACTTTACAGGCTAAAGAGGAAGAGATCTTGGCTGAGGTTGAGCGGATAATTGATGTAGGAAGGAAGAAGAATTTAGAGTTGGTCATTGTTTCTAATGAAGTCGGGCAAGGTGTAGTCCCTCCTTATAAGTTAGGTCGAGTCTATCGTGACCTAGTCGGCTGGGGCAACCAACGGGTTGCTGATCAAGCTGACGAGGTTTATATTACCTATGCAGGACTGCCAGTTGAGATTAAGGAACTAGGGATGAAAACAAGAGCGAAGTTCAATGAATAGAGAAGAGCCGCTAGTAGGAAATTACAATTTTAAAGCAGTAAGTTGTCAGCGGCTCACGCAGAGTTTTTTGGTTTATAAAAACTCGGAGGTAGAGAATAGAGAATAGAGAATAATTATTAGGATATTCACAAGTTGTGTGTTTGTTAAAAGGTTTTGAACTTAACTATTCACTATTAAATATTAGTTATTAATTGCTTTTAACGAGGGGGTGTTTAAATGGCAGAGGGAATTATGCTCCAAGGGACAGCATCAAATGTAGGAAAGAGTATCTTAACTACTGCTTTATGCCGGATCTTTGCTGAAGATGGCTATCGAGTAGCTCCTTTTAAGGCTTGGAATATGGCTCTAAACTCTTATGTAACTAAAGATGGAGGGGAGATTGGTCGAGCTCAAGCTGTCCAGGCTAAAGCAGCAGGGGTTGAGATTAATGTTGATATGCAACCCTTTTTGGTTAAGCCCAAGGGAGGTGGTCTATCCCAAATCATAGTTAGAGGAACGCCGATTGGTGATCGAGGTTTGGATCGCAAAAATGAAGATTATATTGACTGGGCAGTGGAGATTATCGATCAATCTTTGACCGCTTTAGGTCAGGATTATCAAGTCTTGGTTATAGAGGGAGCAGGAGCTGCAGCAGAGATCAACATTAAGGATCAGGATCTGGCCAATATGAGGATTGCTAAGTTAAACCAGACTCCAGTCTTGTTGGTGGCTGATGTTGATCGGGGTGGAGCTTTGGCATCGGTAGTTGGTACTTTGAAGTTATTAGAACCTGAAGAAAGGAAACTTGTTAAAGGAATTATTTTAAATAAATTTCGCGGGGATTATGAGTTATTAAAGCCTGGACTTGATATTTTAGAAGAGAAGACGGGTAAACCGATTGTGGGGGTCATTCCTTACTTTAAAGGCTTTAAGATTCCTGATGAAGATGCAGTTGTTCTGGATCGATTCGATTCAGAGGAGGCTGAGATTAAGATTGGGGTGCTTAAGTTACCCCATATTTCTAATTTTACTGACTTTGATGCTTTGGCTGAAGAAGAAGAGGTAATGGTTGATTACATAACTAAGAATGATGAATTGGCTGATTATGATGCTTTAATCATTCCAGGAACTAAGAATACAGTAGCCGATCTACTCTATTTACAGGAGGAAGGTTTGGCTGAGCGAATAATTGAACTAGCTGAGCAAGGGATGAATATTGTAGGAATCTGTGGTGGGTATCAGATCTTAGGAACTAAATTGATCGATCCTAAGCTGGTTGAAGGGACAGAAAAAGAGTTGACTGGACTGGGCTTGTTAGATTTAGAGACGACCTTTAATCAAGCTAAGACGACCCATCAAGCAGAGGCAGTGATTGAGTCAGACGTAGGCTTTATGGCTGAGTTAGTTGGTAAAGAAGTAACAGGATATGAAATCCATATGGGCCAAAGTAAGTTGGGAGCAGAGGCAGTACCTTTCTGTAGGATTGAAAAGCGGTCTCAGCAGGAGGTTGAGGTAATTGATGGTGCCTGCAATCAGACAGGTTCAATCTGGGGGACTTATCTCCATGGTATCTTTGATAATCATCGCTTTAGATTGGAGTTTATCAATCACTTACGCCAGCAAAAGGGTTTGGAGTTGTTGGAGGTTGATTCAACTGCCAGTCAAGATAAATTAGAAGAAGGTTATCAGAAGTTGGCTGCAATAGTCCGTGAAAATCTAGATTTAGATTATATCTATCAGGTTTTAGAAGAGGATGGGATGCTGTTATGACAGGAAGAGCGATTATGTTTCAAGGAACAGGTTCAGATGTAGGAAAGAGTGTTTTGACTGCTGCTATCTGTCGAATTTTGGTACAGGATGGTTATTCTGTAGCTCCTTTTAAGTCACAGAATATGGCTTTAAACTCTTATATTACTAAAGCAGGAGGAGAGATCGGGCGGGCTCAAGCTGTCCAGGCAGAGGCAGCTAAGGTTGATGCTACGATCGATATGAATCCAATCTTGTTGAAGCCGAAGGAGGATACTTCTTCACAGGTGATTATCCATGGGCAAGCCAGTCGGAATATGACTGCTCAGGAATACTTCAGTTCACAACAGGTTGGATTACAAGCAATTGAGGAGTCTTTAGAGCGGTTAAAGGATGAGTATCAGATCGTTGTTTTAGAAGGGGCAGGTAGTCCGGCAGAGGTCAATCTTAGAGATTATGATTTGGTCAATATGCGGATAGCAAGGTTAGCTAAGGCACCAGTAATTCTAGTGGCTGATATAGATCGTGGTGGAGTATTTGCCTCGATCATTGGTACCTTTGAGCTATTGAATGAGGAAGAGCGAGAGCAGATTGAAGGGATTATCATTAATAAGTTTCGTGGGGAGGTCAGCCGACTCCAATCAGGGATCGATTATGTAGAAAAAGAGACAGGGGTGCCAGTACTAGGAGTACTTCCTTATTTTGAAGATTTTAAAGTACCAGAAGAAGATTCAATTCCTAGCTCTGTTCAAGGAGCAGAGGATTATCAATTGGAGATTGTAGTTATTAGACTACCTCATATCTCCAATTTTACTGATTTTGATGCTTTAGCCAAGGAGCCGGGGACTAGAGTACGTTATGTTGAGTATAAAGAGGAGCTTGGCGAGCCTGATTTGATCATTATTCCTGGTAGCAAGAATACGATTGAGGATTTGGAAGATTTATATCAGACAGATTTTGCAACGGAGATAATTAAGAAAGCTGAAGGTGGAGTACCAATTGTTGGAATCTGTGGTGGCTATCAAATGCTAGGAAGAGTGCTCTATGATCCTGCTGAAGTTGAGACAGAGCGGGGTCAGATTGAAGGTTTGGGTCTGTTGGATCTGGAAACGACCTTGGCTACTGATAAGATTACCAGTCAGGTTCGAGCTAGAGTTACAGGAGATAACGGTTTTTGGGGACAGTTAGAAGAAGGGGCGGTTACTGGATATGAAATTCATATGGGACGGACTGAATTAGGGGTTGATTCTCAGCCTTTATTGGAGATTACTGAGCGATCAGAAAGAGAAGTCAGTGTAGCTGATGGTGCTTGTAGTTCTGATGGTTTAGTTTGGGGGACTTATTTGCATGGCATCTTTGATAATGATCATTTAAGGCGTCAGCTAATCAACTTCTTGCGGAGTAATAAAGGGTTGACCCCGCTTGAAGATGAAGTGATAGAGATTAATTCAGAGCGGGAAGAAGCTTACGAAAAGTTGGCTGCTGGTGTTAGGGAGAATCTGGATATGGAGAAGTTGTATGAAATTCTATTTTAAGTTTATAGTTGATAATTGATAATTGATAGTGAATAGAAAAATCTAAAAGCGGATTTTTTCATTACGAAGGGTTCTAAGAATCCAAAGAAGATAGTTAACAAACCTTAAAGCCCTAAAGTATTGTTATGTTTTAGCAGCAGAGTTTTTAAAAGGGTTAGGTTTTGGGTTTAACTGTAAATTATCAATTGTTAATTGGAGAGGGGGAGCAGATGGAAAACTACCTAGTATTAATAGCAGTAATCATTGATCTGCTAGTCGGTGATCCTAACTTTTTACCCCATCCAGTCGTGATAATTGGGAAGGGAATCATTTGGTTAGAGCTAGGATTGCGGAAGATATTTAGTGGTAAGCTGGGACTGAAGATAGCTGGAGTTATTCTGTCAGTAGTAGTGATTGGGAGTACTTATCTGATTAGTCAGTTAATCTTAGAACTCTTTTTTGGAATCAATTATCATTTAGGATTAATCATTAATATTTGGTTATTATCGACTACAATAGCAATTAAAGGATTGGTCGGAGCAGGCAGAGAAATCTATAATCAATTAACTACCGATCAGCTTAAGCAAGCAAGGAAGAACTTAGGTTGGATTGTAGGACGGGATACAGATTCTTTAGAAGAAGGAGAGATTGTCAGAGGGACGATAGAGACTTTGGCTGAAAATACGAGTGATGGGATTATCGCTCCTCTATTTTTTGGTTTGATTGGGGGAGCTCCACTGGCCTTGGCTTATAAAGCGGTCAATACTTTAGATTCAATGGTTGCTTATCAGAATGAGAAGTATCAAGATTTTGGTTGGGCTGCTGCTAAGATTGATGATCTGGCTAACTTGATTCCAGCCCGCTTGACCGGAGGATTATTTGTAATAGCTGCTGTATTCTTAAATAAGGAATGGAAGTTAGCGTTAAAGACGATTATGAAGGATGCTAAGAAGCACCCTAGCCCCAATGCTGGTTTTCCAGAAGCAGCAATAGCAGGAGCATTACAGATTCGGCTAGGAGGGGTCAATTATTATCAGGGTCAACGTAGCAAACGAGCTTATCTAGGTCAAGCTAAGGTTGATTTTACTAGTGAGCTGATTCAAGATACGATCAGGTTGATCTATTGGAATACTGGAATCTTTCTCGGGGGATATTATTTGCTTAGCCTAGTGCTTAGATAGAAATTCAAAATCTGGGAACCACGAATTGACACCAATAGACACGAATATAATCATCTAACTTTAAAATGGAAGATATATTAAAGATAAGTTGGATGCCAGGAACTAGTAATTAGTAAAAAAGAAAAAAACAACAACTAATATTAATTATACTTTAGAGTTAGACATCTATATAAAATTAGTTAGATAAAAATAATTTAATTAGATTACGTACTTAATTAGTCTAAATTATTTTATATAATTTGAGAAGTATCTATTGTTGATTTAATTAGTGTTGATTTGTGTTCATTCGTGGTTAAAAGCTTTTCTGTCTTTGATTTTAATTATTAAATATTCAATGTTAAATATTAATTGCTTTATAGTAGGGAGTTGATGAGATGAATCCTAGAGTAGTAATAGCTGGTACCAAAAGTGGAGTAGGAAAGACGACAATTACGATTGGTTTGATGGCTGCTTTTGTGGAACAAGGTTATAATGTGCAGCCTTATAAGGTTGGCCCGGATTATATCGATCCAGGGTTTCATACTATAGTTACCGATAATCAATCTCGTAATTTAGATAGTTATTTTCTATCAGAAGAAGGAGTTAGGGAGAGTTTCTTGAATTCTGCTCAAGAAGCTGATATTTCAATTGTTGAAGGTGTTATGGGCTTATTTGATGGTAAACAAGGTCGCAAAAAGCAAGGGAGTACAGCCCAAATTGCTAAGATGTTAAAGGCTCCAGTTGTGCTGGTGCTTGATGTTAAAAAGATGGCCCAAAGTGCTGCTGCAATGGCTTATGGTTATAAAAACTTTGATTGTGATTTGAATTTAGCAGGAGTTATCCTAAATAATGTAGGTAGTGAGCGGCATTATGAAATGATTAAAGGGCCAATTGAAGAGGAGGTTGGAGTAAAGGTATTAGGTTATCTACCTTCTCAACAGGAGTTGGAGCTACCAGAGCGTCATTTAGGTCTAGTACCGACGGCAGAGAGTGAAGAGTTGACAGAATATATTACTCAGTTGACTGCTCTGATTACAGAGTATCTTGATTTAGAAGCTGTAGTTGAGTTGGCTAAAACTTCTGCTGAATTAGAGTTGGCAGAGCAGAAGATCTTTGTTGAGACTGATGAGTATGATCTGACTTTAGGTGTAGCTTATGATCAGGCTTTTAATTTTTATTACCAGGATAACCTTGATATTTTAGAGAATTTAGGAGTTAAGCTGGAGTATTTTAGCCCGATTAATGATCAAAAATTACCAGAGGTTGATGGGTTATATATTGGTGGTGGTTTTCCAGAAAGCTTTTTAGAGAAGTTAGCTGCTAATCAAAGTATGAAAGAAAAGATTTATCAGCAGGTGGAAGCAGGACTGCCTATTTATGCTGAATGTGGGGGTTTGATGTATTTGACAGAGCAGATTATAAACTTTGCTCAAGAGAGTTTTCCAATGGTCGGATTAATTCCTGCTCAAGTAGAAATGCAGGATAGATTACAAGCAATGGGTTATGTTAAGGCTAAAGCTTGTCAGGATAACTTATTATTAAAAGCTGGAGAAGAGGTTAAAGGTCATGAATTCCACTATTCTAAGTTGATCAATCTAGTAGATGAGCTAGATTATAGTTATCAATTATTTGGTGGTAAGGGGGAAGATGGAAGGCTAGAAGGACTTGTGATGGATAATTTATTGGCTAGCTATTTACATCTTCATTTTGGGAGTAATTTGCAGGTGGCAAGGAGATTTTTAGATAACTGCCAAGCTTATAAGGAGGTTAATTAAATGGAGATACAGTCTGAATTAAAGCAGGGATTGGTTCAGGTTTATACTGGGACTGGCAAAGGAAAGACGACTGCTGCTTTAGGATTGGGTTTAAGAGCTGTAGGGCATGGTCTAACAGTAGAGATGGTCCAGTATCTAAAAGGAAGTAGCTATACTGGAGAAATATTTTCGACAGAGAAATTACCTAATTTTAACTTGAGACAATTTGGGAAAGGGTGCTCATTTTCTAGTTTGATTCGTCAAGGGTTAATGGAATGTACAGGCTGTGGAGACTGTTTTGTCGGAAAGGGTGATGAACTTGAAACCCATCGAAAATTTGCTCTATGGGCCTATCAATATACTGAAACTGTATTAAATAAGGGAGAGGCTGATTTAGTGATCTTAGATGAGATCAATAATGCACTACGCTATGATCTATTAACGACAGAAGAGGTATTAGCCTTAATAGAGCTTAAGCAAGAGAAGACAGAATTAGTTTTGACAGGGCGAGGAATTCCAGAAGGGATTGTGAAACGAGCCGATTTAGTGACTGAGATGAACGCAGTTAAGCATCCCTATCAAGAACAAGGGATTAAGAGTAGATGGGGGATTGAGTATTAATGAACCGCTTCCTAATTGCTCTACAGTTTATTACTCGAATTCCAGTCATGAAGGAATTAGATTATAAAGAAGAGAATATAGGTAGTTCAATGCTCTATTTTCCTGTGATTGGTTCTTTGTTGGGTTTATTGTTAGTTGGGATTAATTATATAGGGGAGTTATATCTCCCTGAGTTAGTGACAAATAGTCTGTTGTTAGGAGGAATGGTAGCATTAACAGGAGGGATTCATCTAGATGGTTTGATGGATACCTGTGATGGGATCTTTAGTGGACGGCAGAAGGAAAGAGTTTTAGAGATTATGAAAGATAGTAGGGTTGGAGCCTTTGGTGTGATTGGATTAGTCGTTTTATTTATCTTAAAGTTTAGTTTATTTGTTGAGGTACCAACAGTTGATAAGGGCTTGCTCTTACTTTATTTTCCTACTATCAGCCGCTGGGCAATGGTCTATGCTGCTTTTCATTATCCTTATGCTCGACAAGAAGGATTAGGTAAGGCTCATGTAGAATATTTGACAACGACTCAGTTTTTATTAGCAACTGCCTGGACAATGGTACTGGGAATAATACTCTTTGGCGTAACTGGAATAGTTGTTTATTTAATCAGTTGGTTAGCTGTGATTTTAATTGCTAAAATAATTATTAATCAGATAGATGGATTGACAGGGGATAGTTATGGGGCGATCAATGAATTGATGGAAGTAGCTTCGCTATTAATTATGGTAATTTTAGTTTAAGTTTAAGTTTAAGTTTGAGGTTAAGTCAACCGTATTACAAAGTAGCTTCACAATGGACAATTGACGGAATGTACAATGTACAATTAAAAAACATCAAAAGTTTTTGATGTTAAAGAATTAGTCTTTAATTGTACATTGTTAATTGTACATTGTAAATTGATATAAGGTTATATTTTTTAAGATAGGGAGTAGAGACTATGAAAGTAACAGTTAAAGTACCAGGAACTTGTGGTGAGTTGGTACAAGGTCTATTAGATGAAACTAACTTTTTAATCAGTTGTCCGATTGACTTATATAATGCAGTTACAGTTAAAGTAGATGATTCTCAATCAGGAATTAAGATGGCTCAGCAGGCAGATAAGACTTTACTGGCAATTAAAAAGACTTTACAGTATTTTGGTTATCAAAATCTAGGTTTAGAAGTTGAATTAGAATCTCAGTTATTAGTGGGCAAAGGAATGGCTAGTAGTACAGCAGATATTGTAGCAGCTATTATTGCAACTACTTTGGTTTTAGGAGAAGAGGTAGAGCTAGAACTGGTAACTAGGTTAGCTTTAGCGATTGAACCTACTGATGCTTCTTTTTGGCCCGGGATAGTTGTTTTTGATCATTTAGAAGGGAGCAAGGTGACTAGCTTAGGGCAGATAGAACCGATTTCGTTATTGGTCTTTGATTATGGGGGAGAGGTAGATACTATTGCCTTTAATCAAAGGGATGATTTAATAGAGTTAAAGCGGGCCAAATCTGATCAGATTGCTCGAGCTTATCAGTTGGTTAAAGAAGGGGTTCAACAAAATGATTGGGAGCTAATTGGACAAGGGGCTACTATTAGCAGCTTGGCTAACCAAGATATTTTGCTTAAACCTAATTTGGAGCAATTAATTGATTTAGTGGAACGAGATGAAGGTCTATTAGGAGTCAATATTGCTCATAGTGGAACTTTGGTAGGAGTATTAATTAAAGAAGGGTTTAAAGTAGAACCGTTGTTGAGTAAAATTACTAAAGAGATTCCTAAGTTAAATTATCTAATGTGTCGAAGAATAATCAATGGAGGTTATCTTGAGTATTCTCAGTTAAAAGTAAATATTGGAAGGTAAAATATTTAGTCATAGAATGTTTCGCACTATTGATTGTTTAAGGGTTTTATGATTTTGAATTTAACTATCAATTGTCAATTAGACGGGGGTGCAAAGAAACTTAATTATCTGCGAAACGATGTAGTGAGAGGTTTAAATTTATCTGAGAGTACTGATCTTAATAAGTAAGGGGGATAAAGATGCCACAGGAGAAGCATGGCGGCAATCTCAATCAGGCAGTTAAGGAGTATGGTTTACAGCAAGAAGATATAATAGATTTCAGTGCTAATATTAACTTTTTAGGTCCTCCTAGTAGAGTAATGGAGGCTATTAAGGGTAACTTGGATCAGATAGTTAATTATCCTGATCCAAACTATACTGAGTTGAAGGATGGGTTAGCTGAACAGTTAGGAGTTAAGCAAGAGGAGATTATAATCGGTAATGGTGCTGTAGAGTTGATCTATTTACTCGCTAAGGTATTACAGCCTCGGCGGGCGTTGGTGTTGGCCCCAACTTTTTCTGAATATGGAGCAGCGGCAAAGAGTGTAGGGGCTAAGGTAGAGGAGTTTGAATTAAGTAGGGATGATCAATTTGAGATTGATGTAGAGCGATTGATAGCTAGGTTGGCTGAGGTTGATCTCTTCTTTTTATGTAATCCTAATAATCCAACAGGGGCGTTAATTACTAGATCAGAGATAGTTGAGATTATTGAGGCGGGTCAAGAGCATGATACCTTTATTATGGTTGATGAAGCCTTTGTTGATTTTTTAGAGGAAGAGGTAACAGTAATTGATCTAGTTGATCAATATGATAATCTATTTGTATTACGTTCCTTAACTAAGTTTTTTGCTATTCCAGGACTGCGATTAGGTTATGGAGTCAGTAATTCCAATCTACTTGAAGATTTAGAGCGAGGTAAGGATCCGTGGAATTGTAATTTTTTTGCCCAATTAGCGGGCCAAATAGCTATTAAAGAGCAGAAGTATATCGAGACAACTAAAGAGGTTGTCAGACGGGAGAAGGAGTTCTTATATCGTAATTTGAAGGAGGTAGCTGGCTGGAAGGTCTATTACCCAACTGCTAATTATATCTTGATCGATTTGAGTCTACTCTCTATTACAGCAAGTGAGTTAGAGGTTAGGTTGGCCCAGCGGGGGATTTTAATTCGTAACTGTAATACTTATACTGGGCTTGGAGAGAATTTTATTAGAGTTGCAGTGAGAGATAGAGAAGATAATTTAGAGTTATTGGCTAATTTAGAGGAATTATTTAATGAGAGATAAAGCATCAGTAACTAGTTACTGATGCTTTATCTGAATTAGTGTTGTTTTGTAAAGACAACATTAATAGCTTTGATTAATGCTTCTACATTATCTCCTTCTTCAAATCCTGCTTCTTGTAAACTATCTTTCGTCATCACGGACGTAATTGAGTTTGCTCAAGGATTTGATAATTGTATTTTCACTTGGGCCATCATGCCATCTGTTTTAATTTCTTCAACCTTACCTACTAAGTCATTTCTTACTCCTGCTTCCATAGGATCAACTCCTTATTATTTTGTATTTATTAATATGTTAGTTATTGAAATAAATTATTAGTTTCTATTGCTAAATTTGATAAGTTTAATTGTATAATTTGGTGGTTGGGGCTTTCTTTAAATTTATTAGAGGGGGGATAAAATGGAAACAGAAGTTATTTTGGTGCGACATGGTGAAACAGAATGGAATCGAGATTTTAAATTTCAAGGAAGTCAAGATGTTGAATTGAGTGCAGAGGGTAAGGAGCAGGGAGAAAAATTAGCTGTTAGACTTGCTAGTGAGAAGATAGATAAAATCTATTCTAGTAATTTAACTAGGGCTTATCAAACGGCCAACTTAGTAGCTGAGAAGCATGAATTACAAGTAATTCAGGTTGATGGTTTACAAGAGATCAACTTTGGTGAGTGGGAAGGAATGACTTATCAAGAGATTAATGAAGAGTTTGACTTTACTGTTGATCAGTGGATGAAAGATCCTGTCACTAAAAAACCACCAGCAGGAGAAAGTTTAAAGCAATTAGAAGAACGTACTATTAAAGCTTTAAAAACAATTATAAAAGAAGAGACAGGAAATAAGATAGTAGTTGTTAGTCACGGGGGAGTAATTAAAACCTTGCTCTGTAATCTATTAGAAATGCCTCTAAATAAGTCTTGGAAGTTAAAACAGTCCAATACAGCGGTTAATATCCTTAAGTTTTATGAAGGTCAAGCGAGTGTGATTTTAGAGTTGTTTAACTGTACTGCCCATTTGGATGAGTAATAAGAAATTTCAGATTGATTTTAGAAGAGTTTAAGTAAAAAAGAGTCAACTGAGAAGTTAATTTCTCAGTTGACTCTTTTTTATTTTGATTTTAATTATCCTAAAATGGGCGATCGCCATTTTGTGAATAGTTAAATCTTAGTTTAATCTTGAATAAGCTAGATTCACATCGTACATAATACCTAATATGATTGGCAAGTGATTTGACAATTTTCACTAACAAGTAAATTACTATTGTTAACTTTAAAATGATAACTATGACAAGCCTCCCTTTTTATATTAATGAAATATTATCCGCGTCAGTTTAAGACAATTTTTGGTCTTATAGACGTTCGAAGTAAAGCTTTATTACAATTATGTGTCACTTTGTGACACATAATTGAGTTGACAGTGTACAGTGTACAGTTTACAGTTAAGATCAAAATATTAAGATCTTAAAACCCATGAAAAGACTTAGAATTATAGGTTTAGAGTGGTTTTGATTTTAAGGTCTTTAACTGTCAACCGTCAACTGTAAACTGTACACTGATATAAAGTGGCAAAGTGCCACTTTATATCAATAAAAAGTAAGACAATTACCGATTAGAAAATTATGTATTAAGTTGACGCAGATGAATGAAATATTAAATTTGTTGCATTTAGATGTATTTTTAACAAATTTTCTAAAGAAAAGCGATGTATAGATATCCTAATTAATGCTAATACTGATAATGGATTAAGGAATTTAATATGGTAATAACTGGGAGGGTAATAAATGGGAAAGAAAGTAGATCTTTGTGGTGTTAACACTTCAGAGCTACCAGTTTTGTCTAATAAAGAAATGAGAAAGTTATTTAAAAAGATGCAGCAAGGGGACAAAACAGCTAGGAATACGATAGTTGGAGGAAATTTAAGGCTAGTTCTTAGTGTATTACAGCGATTTAATAATCGTGGAGAGCCAATTGATGATCTTTTCCAAGTTGGATGTATAGGGTTGATGAAATCCATAGATAATTTTGATTTAAGTAAAAATGTTAAATTTTCTACTTATGCTGTTCCAATGATAATTGGGGAGATTAAGCGACATTTGAGAGATAATAATCCAATTAGAGTTAGTCGCTCATTGCGTGATACAGCCTATAAAGCCTTGCAAATTAAAGAGACTTTGGAAAATAAAAAGTCTGAGGAACCTAACTTAACTGAAATAGCACAAGAGTTAGGGATTCCACGCGAAGAAATTGTTTATGCTCTTGATGCTATTCAGGATCCTATTTCACTTTTTGAACCAATTTATCATGATGGTGGAGATCCAATCTATGTTATGGATCAGATTAGTGATGATAATGACGATAAAGACTGGTTGGAAGGAATTGCAGTTAGAGAAGCATTGAGACAACTGGAAGATAGAGAAAAGTTAATTTTAACGTTAAGATTCTATGAAGGTAAAACTCAAATGGAGGTAGCTGGGAATATAGGAATTTCTCAGGCCCAAGTTTCTAGGTTAGAAAAAGCGGCTTTGAATAATTTAAAGAAATATGTTAAGGAAGGCTGAGGAGGAGTAAAAGATGAAGCGGGTTAAATTTATAATTATAATTGCTATTTTGATCAGTTTTGTTTTTATGACAGGTTATCGAAATAGTTTTATTATTAAGGAGGAAACTCTTCAAGCTTATGGGCCTGAAGAGTTATTAAGATTACACGTAGTTGCTAATAGTAACTCATTGGATGATCAGCGAATAAAAAGAGAGATAAAAGCTGAAATAATTAATGAAACTACTTATTTATTTAAGGATTTGGAAAATCCTTTACAAGCTGAAGCAGTTGTAAAGAATAATTTAAATCAAATCAAGCAAATAGTTGAAAATAAATTAAAAGAGAATAATAAAGATTATAATATTGAACTAAAATTAGGAAATTTTGATTTTCCAACAAGGAGTTATGGAGGGACGACTTTAGAAGCTGGAGAGTATCAGGCATTGCAAGTTAGAATCGGTGAAGCAAATGGCGAAAATTGGTGGTGTGTATTATTCCCACCATTATGTTTTGTTGATTCAATTGAAGAATTATCAAAACAAGAACTAAATAAGTTATCTGAAAAAGAAGAGATTAGAGAAAACGAGATTCCAATAGAATTTAAATTTAAATTGGTTGAAGTGTTAGAAGAAAACCCTCAATTAGTTAAATCTAAATTAAAGTTGGCCCAAATTCTGGAAACTTCTTTTCCAGGACTAAATAAATTATTATTTTCAGGAGAACAGAATAGTAAAGATAAATAATAAAGATTATCACTTAATATTAAGTGATAATCTTTATTATTTTGTAACAAACTTATATCTGATACATATAATAGTTATAAACAATTGAGTGAAAAAGGAGGAGTAAAATGATTAAGACTTCTGAGTTGAAAGCAAAAGAAATTATTAATGTTAGCAATGGGCAGAGACTAGGAATGATAGAAGATATAGATATTGACTTAGTAGCTGGTAAAATAAATGGAATAATTGTGCCTAGGGAAGAAAAATTTTTAAAATTATTCAGTGAGAATAATAATTTATACATATCATGGTCAAAAATAGAAAAGATAGGGGAAGATGTTATTTTAGTTACAATTAATGATGGATTAGAACAATCTAATGCTGAAGATTAAAATTTATTACCTTTATTTCTGATATCAGAAATAAAGGTTTTTTGAATATAGTAGAATATAAAAAATCAAGTTGGAAATCATAAATAATGAAGGAGGGGGAAAATGGATCTTTCAAAAAAGTTTGAAGATAAATGGGCCAACTTATCAGCAGATGAAGTTGATAAATTAAGGAATATGGAAGAAGCAATGAATGAAGATGAAACTACTAAAAATGTAAGGTTGATGGTAGTTAAGGATAAGTAAATTTACTAAGTTCTTTATTTAAGAGAGCTTTAAAAAGAAGGATTTTAAATTTTTCTGTTGAATATAATAAAAGGGATTAGCTTATGAATTATTAATCTGTAAGCAGGGTTAACTTATGGAGCTTGGTTAGATTGATTTTTGAGGAAAAATAAAATTTGCAGTTTGAAATAGTTAATTTGTTATAATCTAATTTAATTAACTTAAATCAAGATAAATAAATTGCATAATAGTTAGACTTATTATATATAGTATGATATTATTTCCAAGCACACAACATGTTGTGTGCTTTTATTTTATGGAGGGTAGTTTAAGGAGAGGGGTATGGTCTTAGTCATGAAATGTCCATATTGTACAGAGGTTAACAGTAAGGTTGTTGATTCAAGAGCTACAGAAGATAATATAACAATTAGACGAAGGAGAGAATGTTTAAACTGTAGTGAACGATTTACCACATATGAGAGAATAGATGAACTTCCTATTATAGTTGTTAAAAAGGATAGTAGAAGAGAAAGGTTTGATAGAAATAAGGTTATGAGTGGTCTAATCAAAGCTTGTGAAAAAAGACCAATTTCTAGAGAACAATTAGAAGGAATAGTTAATTCAGTAGAGCAAAAAATTAGAAATCAGATGGAAGGAGAAGTTACAAGTATTGTCATTGGTGAACTTGTAATGGAATATTTATGTCAACTTGATGAAGTAGCCTATGTCAGGTTTGCTTCGGTCTATCATCAATTTAAGGATATTGAGAATTTCAGGAAAGAGCTGGATGAATTATTAGATAACTAAGGAGTGTATAATTAATGACTAAAAGAATGAGTGCTAAACCAGAAAAAAGAAGATTTACTAAAGTTAAGAAACGAGATGGAAGAGTAGTACCATTTGATAAGCTTAAAATAGTAGATGCTATCTTTGATGCTGCTCAAGAAGTAGGTGGTCATGATCGAGAAATTGCAAAAGAAGTGGCTGAGTTAGCCATTGATTATTTAGTAGAGAATCTTACTTTTGAAATTCCGACTGTAGAGGAAGTACAAGATTCTGTAGAAAAAGCTTTAATTGAAAGAGGACATGCTAAAACTGCTAAAGCATATATCTTATATAGAGAAAAACGTTCCCGATATCGCCATGCTAAGAGTGATTTAATGCAACAGGTATCGGAGGTAGAGGAAGAGACGATTAGGGATAATGCTAATGTGGGGAATTCACCTTCTGCTAAGATGTTACAAGTAGGAATGGCAGCGAGTAAAGAATATTATCTTTCTAATTTAATTCCAGGACATATTGTAAAAGCTTATCGTAAGGGAGATATACATATTCATGATTTAGATTATTATGGGAAAACAATTAATTGTATGCAGATTCCTTTAGCTAAGTTATTAAAAGAAGGGTTCAATACCGGATATGGATATATTCGACCACCAAAAAGAATCTCGAGTGCAGTGATGTTATCTTGTATTATCTTGCAAAGTTGTCAGAATGATATGTATGGGGGCCAAGCTTTCCCGTGGTTTGATAAAACTATGTCCGATTATATTCCTAAAGATTATGCAGAATTGAAAATGAAAGAACAAGAAGAGACTATTACAGCAGAAGAGCAACGAATTTTAGAACAGATTATAGATGATGTTTATCAAGGTATGGAAGCGTTGGTCTATAATTTAAATACGATGCACTCTCGTGCCGGAGCACAAGTTCCATTCAGTTCAATTAATTTTGGAACTGCTACTACTCCTGAAGGTAGATTGATAATTGAACAATTATTAAAAGCATTTAAAGCAGGATTAGGTAATGGAGAGACTCCTATCTTTCCTAACTTAATTTTTAGATTAAAAGAAGGGGTTAATTTTAATCCTCAAGATCCAAATTATGATTTGTATCAATTAGCTTTAGAAGTTGCAGGAAGAAGAATGAATCCTACTTTTTCTTTTATGGATGCAAGCTTTAATCAAGAATATGATGATTGCACATCGTATATGGGATGTCGTAGTCGAGTAATGGGCAATAGACATGGTGAATCTACTCCTGAATCACGAGGGAATATTGCTCCTATTTCAATTAATTTACCAAGGTTAGGGATTAAATCTGATAGTATAATTCAATTCTTCAATCAATTTGATAAAGTTGTTGACTTATGTGAAGAGCAGTTGATGCATCGTTATGAAGTTTGTAAAAAATTAAAAGTAAAAGATTTACCATTTGTAATGGGTCAAGGAATTTATATTGATGCGGAAGGTTTAGAGGCCACTGATAGTATTGAGGAAGCTATGAAGCATGGTACTTTAAGTATCGGATTTATAGGGTTAGCAGAGTGTTTAAAAGCCTTAATTGGGAAGCACCATGGAGAGAGTGAAGAAGCACAAGAGTTAGGCTTAAAGATTATTGGACATTTACGTGACCGCTTAGATCAATTAAGTGAAAAGCATGATTTGAATTTCACCTGCTATGCTACGCCTGCTGAAGGTTTATCAGGGAGATTTATTAAATTAGATCAAGAGAGGTTTGGAACGATAGAGGGTGTAACTGAAAATGATTTCTATACGAATTCATTCCATGTTCCTGTTTATCATGATATTTCTTTTGAAGAAAAAATAAAATTAGAAGCTCCATACCATGAATATACTAATGCTGGTCATATTTCTTATATTGAATTACCAAGTGCTATTGAAGAAAATACTGCAGCTTTAGAGAAAATTCATAGGATAATGAAAGAATCTAATATGGGGTATGCTGGAATCAACTTCCCTATCGATGAATGCTTAGATTGTAATCATTCTGGGATTATTGCTGAAGATGAATGTCCATCCTGTGGCAGTGAACGAATAAGAAGGGTACGTAGAGTTACTGGATATTTATCAACTTTAGATCGTTTTGCACCAGGTAAAGAAGCTGAGTATAAGAAAAGGATAGATCATTTAAATAATTGTTAATTCTTAGAACTAAAAGCTTTTATTGAGTAGGAATTCCTACTCAATAAAAGCTTTTTTATTGAAGGATTTATATTTTTCTAAAAGCTATTATTTATAATTTAATTCGTTTTAAAAGTATTATCTCCTTGATCTACAATTGTCGTCAGGTAACTCTGTTTATTTACAGGAAAAAAGATAATTTTTGTTGAAAATAGTAATAGTATCAGTTTTAAACAAAAAATAGATAAGGGGATGACAAATGAAAAAGATCTATTTTAGTGTATTTTTACTTATCTTGTTGTTAATAGTAGCTTATCAGACAGGGTTTTTTAATAAGAGGGTAGTTAATGAACAAATTAGCTTGAATGCTGGAGAGTATAGTTTATATGATTTTGAGTTAGAAGAGAAGAAGGATGTAAAAATTAGTTGTCAGAGGTTAGAAGGGGCAGTTGTCGAATGGTTAGTAGTTAAACAAGGGTATCTGAAAAAAGATTTATTTGTTGGAGATATAATTGATGATCTTCAGTTTAGGGATTATGGTTTCTTTACCTCCACTGAGGAACAACAAGTACAAAGATTTACTTTAAAGCCTGGTAAATATACTATTATTTTAAATAATACTAAACATGGTGAAATTTATCCCAGTGATTTTGCACAACAAGATTCTATAGTAAAAGTGAGAGTTGAAATTATAAAAAACCCTTGAATATTTATTCTTATATATGTATAATTATAAGAAAGAGAGGGGCGATAGAATGAAACATTTATTAACGATAAATGATTTAACAAAAGAAGAGATCAATGAATTATTTTCTTTAACAGAGAAGTTGAAGAAAGAAAACAAAGAAAATGTTGCTCACAAGTTGTTAGCTGGAAAGAGTTTGGGCATGCTTTTTGCTAAATCTTCTACTAGAACTAGGGTTTCCTTTGAGGTTGGAATTTATCAACTAGGGGGCCAAGGAGTCTTTTTAAGCTCAAATGATATTCAATTGGGACGAGGTGAATCAATCAGTGATACTGCTAAGGTTTTATCACGTTATTTGGATGGAATTATGATTAGAACCTTTGCCCATAGTGATGTAGAAGAGCTAGCTGAACATGGTTCAATCCCTATAATCAATGGTTTAACAGATTCCTACCATCCTTGTCAAGCGTTGACCGATTTATTTACAGTTTATGAACATAAGGGCCAACTATCTAATTTAAAGATGGCTTATATTGGTGATGGAAATAACATGGCTCATTCTCTGTTGTTAGCAACTACTAAGGTAGGAATGGATATCTCAATTGCTATACCTAATGATTATCGACCTGATCCAGAAGTCTTGCAAGTAGCTAAAGAGTGGGCTAGAGAGAGTGGAAGTCAAGTTGAAGTTGTAACTGATCCATTACAAGCAGCTCAAGAAGCCGATGTTTTGTATACTGATGTTTGGGCCAGTATGGGGGATGAAGCAGAGAAAGAAGAGAGAGAAGAAGCGTTTAAAGACTATCAAGTTAATACTGAAGTTATGAACGTAGCTCAAGATGATGCTATTTTCCTGCATTGTTTACCTGCTCATCGTGGTGAAGAGGTAACAGCAGATGTAATAGATGGAGAGCAGTCAGTTGTCTTTGCTCAAGCAGAAAATAGAATGCATATTCAAAAAGCAATTATGGTCAAACTAATGAAATAAAAAAGTTGCCGCTTAAGCGGCAACTTTTTTATTTGGGAAATTATGTTTTTTAGAGGTTGCGGATAATTTTTTAATTTTATTGTTTTTAAATCTGTTACTTAGACTCAGACTTAGCCTTAACCTAAGGTTACTCCACTTCTAAGAAGACTGAGTTATTATGACGGATTCTGTCATATTCTCTGGTATCATGCTCTCCTGATGCTATTACTTCAAATTGACTGAATAACAAGTATCCTCCACTAGCCTCTAATTCAATAGTTGCTTGTCCAGCATAATCCGTTTTAAATACTGTATCTTCATAATCATCTTCATCTACACCGTCAGGTATTACTTGAAATTCATGATTTGCTAACGGATGTCCTAGATAGTGAATCTCTACTTCAACTTCAGAGCCAGCTGTTAAGCCAAAAGGACTAGAGTTTAAGACTATCTCTAATGGTAGACCAACAGGCTATTCCATGCTTTAAAAGTGTCATCACCTGTTACATTAATATAGCTTTTAGCAGTATGTTGACCTAAAGAACGTTGGTAGACGCTAGCAGGTCTGATAGCATAAACTTGATAAGTTCCACTATCATTTAAAGATGCTCTCCCTGTTAAGAAATTCCCTCGATTTGAAAAAGAAATTTCTTCGATAATCCCATTAGGTGTCTGGATGAACGTATTCACTTCTGTAGTACCGAAAGAAGCACGATCATCTCCCATATGTCCCCAAAAACTATCAATAGAAACTGTTTCCCCTTCAGTTACTTCAGTTGGTGCTTCGATCCAAACATAATGAGCAGATGCTGTACTAGCGATTGAAATTACAAAAAATAATGCAAGCAAACTAAAAACTGTAATTCTTCCTAACTTTTTCATAAAATTCCCTCCTGTAATAAGTTTGATAACACCTTTTTGTTTTTTTGTGCTACTAAGAACATTCTTCATGAAATAACTTATTCCTGCAAAAGAATCAAATTTTTTAAATTAATTTAATTTTAAAAAAAGCAGGGATTTTAGTTTAAATGGCGAAATTATCTAAATAACACATTTTCAAAAAAAGTATCACTAGATAAAGAGGAGGATTATAATGCATTTACCTGATGGGGTTGTTAGAGAAGGGGTTGTTTTAGCAAGTTATGGAGGTAGTGCTTTACTATATTATTTATCATCACGACAAAAAAAGGTTAATTTTAAATTGATTCCTAAGATGAGCTTAATAACAGCTGTTTTATTTGTAGCTTCTTTAATTCATGTTCCAGTAGGAATGACAACTGTTCATTTTTCATTTGTAGGGTTGGCTGGAATTTTATTAGGGCCGTTATCTTTTTTATCAGTTTTAGTTGCTCTATTCTTACAGTTGATATTGTTCAATCATGGTGGCTATTCTACTTTAGGAGTTAATACCTTAAATTTTGCTGTAGGAGCTTTGAGTGGTTATTATATTTTTAAACTTAGAAAAAAATTGGAGATGAATAGTTTTTTAGAAGGAGTCTTTGCTTTTTTAGCAGGGGCTGGTTCAATATTAGTTAAGATTGCTGTTGGTTCTATAGTGTTATATTTATCTGGTTATCCAGCTAGTGTAGGAATCTCTTTGACTACAGTACATCTGCCTATATTTTTAGGGGAAGGGGTAGTTACTGCTTTATTGGTCGTTGCTTTATTAAAGAAAAACAGGGGGTATATCTATGATGAAGAGTAAGCAGTTATTGCTTATTATCTGTTTCAGTTTGGTCTTTAGTTTTATTAGTATTGAAGATGCTTTAGCACATCGGATGTTGATTGAAGAGGTCGATGAAGATTATGTAGTAGTTGGCTTTGATGATGGGACTAAAGCTATGGAAGCAGATGTTGTTCTTTATGATCAAGATGAAGAGGTTATCTTAGAAGGAAGAACCGATTTAGAAGGGGTATTTGAGTTTGATCTTGAACTTCAACCTTATAAGATTGTTTCGAGTGATACCTTTGGTCACCGAGCTGAATGGACTCGGGATGAACCAATAACTGAAGATAGATTCCCACGCTGGGCAAGAGTTTTACTAGGGGTTGGGATTATATTATTTGTTGGAATAGGTGCAAGGTTTTTTGGAAATAAGAAGGAAGAGTGAGTTAATGAAAATTAATTTAGATATATATTGAGGTTGTAGTTAAGAATATTCTTGACTGCAACTTTTTTGTTTGAGAGTAAAGCTAAATTACAATTATGTGTCACTTTGTGACACATAATTGAGTTGACAGTTTACGGTTTACAGTTTACAGTTAAGATCAAAATATTAAGATTTTAAAACCCATGAAAAGACTTAAATTTATAGGTTTAGAGTGGTTTTGGTTTTAAGGTTTTAACTGTCAACCGTCAACTGTTCACTGTACACTGATATTTAGTGGCAAAGTGCCACTAAATATCAATTTCATTGTAAAGTTGATTAATTTAAGGAAGGATTAAAGGATTTGGGTCGAGAATCATATAAATTAATAGCGGAATTTTATTCTATTGCTAGGAATAAAAAAAGGTGATATAATTTTAATAAATAAGCTTGTCCGTTCATTTCTATTAATTTTGTGAAAGTGGGAGGGGATAAAAAATAGTTTACTCTTGTTTCAATTAATGATTTTTGTAATGATTAGAATAAATGAAGTTTTTGCGTATTAAAATTAATAATGAATATGAGATTGAAATTATGGTATATTAAAGATAAGAGAAATGAGTGATATAAATTAATGTAAACTAGGGAGGATTAAAAGTGAAGCGTGATCGTTTAGTAATTTTACTTGTTTTAGTTACAATAATTATCAGTTCAACAGTGGGAATTGCTAGTGCCAATCAGCGTGTTTTACAAAGAGGTATGCGGGGCAATGATGTTAGAGAATTACAAGAGAGTTTAGTTATGCTAGGAGAAAGGATAATAATTGATGGTATCTTTGGAGGAGCAACAGAAGAAGCAGTAATTAACTTTCAAAGAAAGAGTGACCTCCCTACTGATGGAATTGTAGGAAGAGGTACTTGGACTAAGTTGGAACAAGCTCTTAGTTTTGATGAGCATACAGTAAGAAGAGGGGATAATTTATCCCGATTAGCCAGTACATATGGGGTTTCGTCTGATCTAATTAGAGAAGCTAATAACCTTAGTTCCGATATTATTTTAATCGGTCAAGAGTTAATTATTCCTAAAAGTGGTTTGGGTGGAGTGAGTACTACAGAGTTTTATGAGTTTATTGATTATCAGGTTCGTTCTGGAGATACTTTAGAAAGGCTTGCTAGAGAGTATAATACTACAGTTAGAAGGATTAGAGAAGAAAATAATTTAAGAACGGATAGAATTACTGTTGGACAAAGGATCAGGATTCCAAAATTAATGATTAATCTACCAAAGACTTCAGAGAATGTCGATCCAGTGGAGAGAGATTTTATTTGGCCGGTTGAAGGACGGATAACTTCTGGTTTTGCTTGGCGAGTACACCCAGTCTCTAATCAACGACAATTTCATAGTGGACTCGATATTGCAGTTCCTGAGGGAACACCTGTTGAAGCAGCTAGAGCAGGTGAGGTATTAAGTAGTGGTTGGATTAGAGGTTATGGAAAGACAGTAACAATTGATCATGGAAATGGGGTTGTGACTTTATATGCTCATAACTCACAATTATTGGTAAGATCTGGTCAACAAGTTGGTCAAGGAGAAGTAATTGCTAAGGCAGGTAGTACAGGACAGAGTACAGGACCACATGTCCATTTTGAAATTAGAATAGATGGAGATCCAGTTAATCCTAAAGATTATTTAAAGTAAAAGAGAATAGAATTCTATTCTCTTTTGTTTTTTTATTGAAAAATAAATTATGAAATTGTGGATGATTTTACAATTTGCTGTTAGCTAAAGTTGCCGAATGGCAGCTTTTTTATTATTAAATAAATTATATTTTTTAGAAGTTGTGGGTAACTTTTATTAGTTTATGTTTATTGGTTTTACTTAACCTTAAACTTAGTCTTAATCTAAAGAGGACGTAGCTCATTCTATCCTTTTGGAAAATGTTGACATTATAATTTCTCTCTTATAACATATACATAGATTAGATGCAAATCATTTGCAAAAAGGGGGAGAATTATGAAAAGATTAAGGTTTTGTTTGTTTATCGGTTTGTTAATGATAAGTCTAATTGTAGTTGGTTGTACTGGGGGACAAGAAGCTTTACAACAGGAAGAAGCAGAAGAGAATTTAGTTGTTTATAGTAGTTTTTATCCTTTATATGATCTTGTTAATAAGATTGGTAGTGATAGGGTAGATGCTGAACTTGTTGTACCACATGGAACAGAGGTACATAGTTATGAACCTTCATCACGTAAGATTGCTCAAATTGAGCAAGGTGATCTGTTTTTATATAATGGATTGGAGTTAGAGCCATGGGCGGATAGGTTGGTAGAAAATTTAAGCTATACAGAGAGTAAGACAATTAATGCTAGTGATTTTGTAAAGGTATTAGAATATGGAGATCATGACCATGATCATAGCCATGACCATCAAGGAGTAGATAAAGTTGAGCTTATTGATAGAAGCCAGGATCAAGTTATAGCTGATTCTCATAATGACCATTGGCATGGTTCTATTCCAGAGATTAAGGTAGGAGAACATATTTCACTTGGTGCTATCTTTCGAGATGACCATGGTCATCAAATCACACTAGGAAATAATGAAAAATATCAATTTAATGCACGTATTGATTTTCATTCTCCAGAAGGTGTTGTAGAGGTAGTTTCTCATGGCGATCACCTACATTTACGAGGTGAGTCTGTTGGTGAGGTTGCAGTTATCTTTCAGCTATGGCATGATGAACATGCTGATTGGGAGTCACCAGAGATGACAGTAAAGGTTGTTGAAGATAGGGGACATAGTTACGAAGATGATGACAATACTCATAGTCATTGTGATCATGGTCATGGGGAGTATGACCCTCATATTTGGTTAAATCCAATCAATATGAGATTGATCGCAGAGCGATTAGTTGAAGAGTTAAGTGAATTAGATCCAGAAGGTGAAGAACTTTATCGAGCTAATTATAATAAGTTTGCTCAAGAAATAGAAGAGTTAGATCAAGAATATAAAGAAGTATTAGCCAATAGAAATAGTGATTATATCTTAGTCTCTCACTCAGCTTTTCAATATCTAGCAGAGAGATATGGTATGCAGGAATTTTCTGTAGCAGGTGTTAGCCCTCATCAAGAACCAACCCCAGCAGCTTTAGCTCGATTGAGTAAGGAAGTAAAAAAACATGAGTTAGAGTACATTTTTTTAGAAGTATTAGCTAGCCCTAGAACAGCAGAAGTCTTGGCTGAGGAAGCAGATTTGGAAGTTTTGAAATTAAATCCGATTGAAGGGCTACGACCAGAGGATGTAGAAGCAGGAGAGGATTACTTCTCAATTATGAGAAAGAATCTGACAACTTTAGAGAAAGCATTGGTGAATTAGAATGAAAGAAAAAGTAGTAGAGATTAATAATTTATCTTTTAAATATAATAATAAACTCATTTTAGATGATATTAATCTGGAAGTCAATAAAGGTGATTTTGTCGCCTTTATTGGCCCTAATGGTTCAGGGAAGAGTACTTTATTGAAGTTATTAGTAGGGGTTTTAAGTTTTAAAATGGGGGAGATTAAACTTCTAGATCAGCCAATAAGTAAGTTTAATAACTGGACAAAGGTAGGATATATTTCTCAGAAGGCACGAGACTTTAATAGTAGTTTTCCAGCTACTGTTAAAGAGGTTGTAGGGGCCAATCTTTATTCAAAGATGGGAATCTTTAAATTCTTAACTAATAAATTAAGTAAGAAGGTTGAGCAAGCTTTAGAACTTGTTAATATGTTAGAATATAAGAATAGAACGATTGGTGAGTTATCAGGGGGACAACAACAGAGGGTCTTTATCGCTAGAACCCTAGTCAATGATCCAGAAATAATTTTGTTAGATGAGCCGCTAGTAGGGGTTGATGCTCAAGCACAAGATGATTTTTATCAATTAATTGGCCGGCTAAATCGAAAATTAGAGATTACAATAATAATGATCTCTCATGATATCAATATGATCAGTAGTCAAGCGGATAAGATTGTCTGTTTTTCTGATCAGAAGCTTTATCTTCATCAAACGGAGGAGTTTGACTACCTTGCTTATCTCAACCAGATAAAAACAAGTAATAGTATCTTAGTTCCAGAGCATAATCATCAGGTGGTGAATACTTAATAATGGTAGAAATTTTTAGCTATTCTTTTATGCAACGTGCCTTTATAGTTGGCAATATTATAGCTATCATCTGTCCATTAGTAGGGGTATTTTTAGTTTTGAAAAGGTTATCATTGATTGGACATACTTTATCTCATGTAGCTTTAGCAGGAGTAGCGCTGGGGATGATTTTAGGTGTTTATCCTGTTTATGCTGCTTTATTGGTTTCAGTTTTAGCAGCCTTAGGGATTGAAAAATTACGGAAAGATTATAAGGATTATGCTGAATTATCCTTATCAATAATTTTAGCTATTGGTTTAGGGGTAGCTACCATATTAATCAGTTTAAGTAATAACAATTCTGGGGTCTTTAGTTATTTGTTTGGTAGTATATCGTTAATCACAAGGCAGGATTTATTTGTAGTAATTCCATTAGGGTTATTGATTATTGGTATAATATCATTCTTATATTATGGATTTTTCTTTTTAGCTTTTAATGAAGAAGATGCAAAGTTGGCTGGAGTTCCTGTTAGATTATTGAATCTGTTGTTTATAATTTTAGTGTCGATCACTATTTCTTTATCAATGAGGATCATTGGTAGTTTGCTGGTCTCCTCTTTAATTACGTTGCCAGTAGCAACAAGTTTACAACTTGCTAAGAGTTTTAAACAGACTATCCTTTATAGTGTGGTATTTAGTATGTTGGCCCTGAATACAGGTTTGATCAGTTCTTTTTATTATGATTTAGCACCAGGGGGAACTATTATAATTGTTAGTGTATTTTATTTATTAGGAGCAATTTTATATAAAAATATTAAAAAATTAATTTATCAGAGCAAAATTGAAAATCTAGAATTAGAAGTTAAGGATAGTTAAGTTAAAGTTTGATTAAATCCGTACTAACTTAATATGATTTTTGGTATTATTACAATTATGTGTCACTTTGTGACACATAATTGAGTTGACAGTGTACGGTGTACAGTTTACAGTTAAGATCAAAACCTTAAAAAATTAAGACCTCTGAAATGCCTTATGTTCGCAGGTTTAGAGTGATTTTGATTTAAGATTATAATGGTTTTCCTTCGGGTTTTTTAAACCCTTCGTGATGAAAAAATCCGCTCTTAGATTTTTTCTATCCACTGTCAACCGTCCCTACAGGTCTTTGTCAAGACCTTTCGTGAAAACTATAGAAACCATATCAACTGTAAACTGTACACTGATATTTAGTGGCAAAGTGCCACTAAATATCAGTAAAAGGTAAGGTGATTAGAAAATTATATATTAAGTTGACGTACATCAGTTTGATTGCTAAAAATGAAGAAGCAAATGAGGGGTTAAGATGGATGAACTAATGTTGTGGAAAGAAAAGTTGAAGGAGAAAGGGATTAGGTGGACTAAACAACGCGCTGCTCTTTTAAGGGTATTGCTTCAGATTAAAAGACCTTTATCAGCCCAAGAGATATTTCTCGAATTGGAAACAGAAGGGGTTGATTTAAGATTATCAACTGTCTATCGAAATCTTAACTGCTTTAAATCTAATGGGATTGTTAAAAATTTTAATTTTGATGAACAGGAAAATAAATTTGAATTAATTAAAGGAGAGCACCACCATCACTTAATCTGTATTAATTGTGAGGAAGTTAAACCATTAGACTGTCCTTTACAAGAATTTGAAGCTGAAGTAGATCAAGAAACAGATTATGCTATTTTAGAGCATAGGATGAAGATGTATGGTATTTGTCCTAATTGTCAAAAAGATACTGCTGATTAATATCTGTTTCTGCTGTAGAGAAGTAGAAGATAACAAGTTTAATTTATATAAGTTACCACTTGACATTTAAACTTATATTTGTTAATCTTGCTTTGGGATTTCCAGAATAAGGTTTTTGGATGAGCGATCTGAGTTACTTAGCTATGCTAAGAGCTCAGATTTTTTTATTATTAGCTAATTTTAGGAGGAGATAAGAGATGGAGTTTACTGAAATTAAGGAACAATGGTCTTGCAGTGAAGAGGAATGGAATAATTGGCATTGGCAATTGGAAAATAGGATTACAACTGTAGAGAAATTAACGAGTAGATTTGATATCCCTACTAGTAAAGTAGAGGAAATTAGAAAAGCAACTAAAATTTTTCCAATGTCGATTACTCCTTATTATGTTTCATTGATTGATTTTGAAAATAAAGATTGCCCAATTAAGAAGCAGGCAATCCCAGATAAGTTAGAATTGGATAATTCCAATTATGAAATGGATGATCCGTTATGTGAAGATGAAGATTCTCCAGTTGATGGCTTAACCCACCGCTATCCCGATCGAGTTTTATTATTAGTTACGAATGAATGTTCAATGTTTTGTCGCCATTGTACTCGAAAAAGAAAGGTAGGAGATGAAAAACAACCGATTGACTTTGCTCAGATTGAAGAAGGAATTAATTATATAAGAAATAATCCTCAGATTAGAGATGTTTTATTATCAGGTGGGGACCCGTTATTAGTTGATCTAGAGAAATTAAGAATGATTATTACTAAATTGAAGGAAATACCACATGTAGAGGTAGTAAGGATAGGAACTAGAATTCCTGTAGTTTTACCACAGAGGATTGATGATTCTTTAGTAGAAATGTTGCAAGAGGTTGGTCCGGTCTGGATTAATACCCATTTTAATCATGAACAAGAGATAACTGCAGAATCTAAAAAGGCATTGGATAAACTAGCTAATGCAGGAGTCCCTTTAGGTAATCAGACTGTTTTATTACGAGATGTTAATGATTGTCCTGAGATAATTAAGGATTTAATGCATAAGTTGGTAAAAAATAGAGTCAGACCTTATTATATGTATCAGTGTGATTTATCGCAAGGAATTGAGCATTTTAGAACACCGGTAGCTAAAGGAATAGAAATTATGGAGCATTTGATTGGTCATACTTCTGGTATGGCAGTACCTCGTTATGTAGTTGATGCTCCAGGTGGAGGTGGAAAAATACCAGTAACCCCTAATTATTTACTATCTTCATCCAGCCGAAAGACTATTTTGAGAAATTTTGAAGGAACAATTACAGTTTATACTGAGCCAGAAGTTAGACCACATAACTGTCCACCGGAATGTAATATTTGTGAGCAGCCTTTTGATGATCAAGATGAAGAGCAGGAAAAAGTTGGATTAGAGCGTTTGTTTGCTGAAGATGATGATGTGATCAGTTTAAAGACGGGGGAGAGAAGTTATGCAAGCTATAATGGATAAGAGGCAAGATGAGTTATTTAATTTAAAAGGAACTGATTATCAAGCCCAAGTTAATCTATCTTCCTTCAATAAACGGATTGTACTCAAGAAGTATTGCGGGACTAATTTGTCAGGTTTAGTAAGGGAATTAATAGCTATTGCTCATAGTAGAAACTTAACTAAGATTTGGGTTAAAGCTTATGTCAAGGATAAAGAAGATTTTGAGAGCATTGGTTTTGAATCTGAGGCAGTTATTAAGTCATTTTATGGTTCAGAAGATGCAATTGTAATGGCTTTCTATTTAACCGAAGATAGAAGAGAGAGTTACAATAAAAAGGAAAAGGAAGAATTAGTAAGTAAAGTTAAATCAAATGAGCAGGATAATGAACTCACTTTGCCAGCTGGATATAATTTTAGATTAGCTACTGAGAATGATTTGATTCAGTTGTCTAATTTATATGATGATGTTTTTAGTAGTTATCCCTATCCAATCATGAGAGAAGATTATTTAAAGCAGATGAGAAAGAAAGGAACTATTTATGGAGTTATTACTAAAGAGGGAGAGGTAGTTTCAGCTGCAGCTGCCGAAACACTCTCAGAATATAAAAATGCAGAGTTGACTGATTTTGCTACTCATGTTGAGCATAGAGGACAAGGGTTAGCAGCATATTTACTGAAGAAAATAGAAGAAGAATTAATAATCAATAATTATAAATCATTGTATACAATTGCTCGGGCTAATGTTTTTGGAATCAATAAAATTTTTAGTAGTGCTAATTATGAATATACAGGAAGGTTGATTCAAAACTGTAATATTGCTGATGATTTTGAAGATATGAATGTCTGGAGTAAGGTGATTTAATTATTAGGGAGCAGCTTTGCTGCTCCTATTTTTAGTTTGAACCTTTTAATTGAATAAAAAAATTGCTTAAGAGATATAATTAAAAGTGAATCTAACTAAAAAAGCCACTAATTATAAAAAATTGAAGGACTAATTGCTCTTGTGCTGAAGTATGAAAGAGAAATTCAAATTAACTGTTGAATTATTATTCATATAGATGTATAATAATAACCAATAAGAACTTAGGAGAATATAGTTTAATATCATGTGCGTTAATTTGTTTTTTATTGATATATAGCGTCACCTTTTAAAATTAAGACCTTAAACTAATAAACTTCAAAATCAGTTTCGAGCGGGCTAAAAATTAGCCCTTCCTCGACTGAATTTTTTACTGCAAAAACATTTAGGAAAAAAAGCTAAAAAACCAGAGGAAAATTTAAACTCGCTATTCAAAGCTAAATCTCTGCTTAAAATTAATTTTACTACTTAATATTTAAATATTAAGCCCTTTTCCGAAGCTTAAACGCAGAAACTATGCTTAGCTCAAACATAAATTTTCTTAAAACCTAATTAAAACCTTAAAGGTCAAAACCAAACTAACCTTTAAATATATAGGCTTTTTAGGAGTCTTAGATTTTCAAGGTTTTGACCTTTAATTGTAAATTGTACATTCCGTCAATTGTCAATTGTGAGCTTTATTATAATAAAATTTCACTTTAAACTCTTTATAATATTGAAATTTGGCTTGAATTATCGTGTATGAATAATATAAACCAAGGGGGAATTTAAGATGAAAAAAGAGATTAATAAGATTGTTATGGCTTATTCAGGAGGTTTGGATACATCAGTTGCTATTAAATGGTTGCAAGATAAATATGGTGTAGAAGTTGTGACTTATTCAGCAGATGTAGGACAGAATGAACCATTAGCACCGGTTAAAGAGAAAGCTTTAGAAACAGGAGCGGTTGCAGCTTATGTTGATGATTTAAAGGAAGAATTTTTAACTGATTATGCATTTAAGGGGTTGAAAGCAGGAGCAATCTATGAAGATAAATATCCATTAACTACTGCCTATTCTCGTCCATTAATTGCTAAAAAGATGATTGAAGTAGCTAAAAAAGAAGGAGCAGATGCTGTAGCTCATGGCTGTACTGGAAAGGGGAATGATCAGGTGCGCTTTGATGTCTCATTTCAAGCTTTAGCTCCAGGGATTGAAATTGTAGCTCCATTAAGAAAATGGGAGTTTAATTCTCGAGCAGAACAGATTGAGTATGCAGAAGAGAAAGGGATTCCAGTAGGAGCTACTAAAGAAAGCCCTTATAGTATAGATCGAAATATGTTAGGTGTTAGTATTGAATGTGGAATCTTAGAAGATCCAGCTCAAGAACCACCAGAGGATGTATATCAAATTACTACTGCTCCTGAAGATGCACCGGAGGAGCCTGAATATGTGGAACTTGAATTTAAGAATGGAGAACCAGTTGTTTTAAATGGAGAAGAGATGGATCCAGTCAGCTTAGTATTTGCCTTAAATGAAGTAGCCACTAGGCATGGAGTCGGCAGAATTGATATGGTAGAGAATCGATTGGTAGGAATTAAGTCGCGAGAAATTTATGAGGTGCCAGCTTATACAGTATTACAGGAGGCTCATAGCCAGCTAGAAGATTTAGTACTAGATAGAGAGACAGCTCATTATAAACAGTCAGTTGCCGATAAGTATTCCGAATTGGTCTATTATGGACAATGGTTCTCTCCACTTAGAGAAGCGTTAGATGCTTTAGTTGATTATACACAACAATATGTTAATGGAACGATTAGAGTTAAACTATATAAAGGTAGTTGTACGGTAGTTGGAAGAGAATCTAACAATTCATTATATCAAGAAAATTTAGCTACTTATGATAAATCGGATATATTCAACCATGAGTCAGCGATTGGATTTATTGAATTGTTTGGGTTACCATTAAAGGTTCATGGAAAGATCCATAATGAGTAAATTAGCTGTAAGCTATCAGGAAACGGAGGGAAAGGAAGTTAGAATTAGAAAAGCTACTAGTCAAGATGTTAAATTGATCTTTGATTTGACTAAGCGGATCTTTCAAGATTATAATGTACCTAATAATTCTTCGGTTTCCCCTGCCTTATTAGAGACGAAAGAGGATGTTAAAGAAGATATTGAAACTAAAGAAGTCTTAGTTGCTATTTCTAATAATAAACCAGTTGGCTCGGTTCGTTATTATTCTTTAGCTGAAAATAAATTTTATTTGAGTAGATTAGGAGTTTTAGCTGGTTATCGTGGCCAAAAGATCGGTTCTAAGCTAGTTACTGCTGTTGAGAAGCAGGTTCGAGCTCAAGGTGGAGAGAAGATTATACTCCATTCTGCTTATAAATTAAAGAAGTTATTGCGATTTTATCAGAATTTAGGATATCAAATTAGTGGCTTACAAAATAAAAGTGATTATACTCGGGCAATAATCAGTAAGGAGTTAATCTAGGGGAGGAGCAATAGTATGAAATTATGGGATGGAAGATTTTCTGAAAGTACTGATCAATTAGTGGAAGAGTTTAATGCTTCAATTGGGTTTGATTATAAATTATATCAATATGATATTCAAGGAAGTATTGCCCATGCTAAGATGTTAGCTAAATGTGATATTATTTCAGTGAAAGATAAAGACCAGATAGTGGCAGGATTAAAGGAGATCTTAGCTGAAATAGAAGCAGGTAATTTTGAGTTTACAGTTGAGTTAGAGGATATTCATATGAATATTGAGCGAAGGTTGATTGAAAAGATAGGAAAAGTAGGCGGAAAACTACATACAGCACGGAGTAGAAATGATCAGGTTGCTTTAGATATTAGATTATATTTAAGAGATCAGATTGAACAGGTTACAGAATTAATTAAGAATTTACAATTGACATTATTGGAGTTGGCTGAAGTAAATATCGAGATTATTATGCCTGGTTATACTCATCTGCAGCGGGCTCAACCGATTAGGTTGGCCCATCATTTGGTAGCTTATCAACAGAAACTAAAACGTGATCAGCAGCGATTAGCTGACTGTTATCAACGGGTTAATGTTCTACCATTAGGATCCGGGGCATTAGCTGGTACTAAATTTCCAATTGATCGTGAATATGTTGCTCAAGAATTAAAATTTTCTGAAGTTAGCCAAAATAGTTTAGATGCGGTCAGTGATCGAGATTTTATTATTGAGTTTTTAGGTATTGCTGCTACGGTAATGATGCACTTAAGTCGATTGAGTGAAGAGTTGATCTTATGGTCATCTTCTGAATTTGAATTTGTGGAGATAGATGATGCTTTCTGTACTGGAAGTAGTATCATGCCTCAAAAGAAGAACCCAGATATTCCTGAATTGATTAGGGGCAAGACTGGCAGGGTGTATGGACATTTAATGCAATTGTTAACTACTATGAAGGGGCTTCCATTGGCATACAATAAAGATATGCAAGAAGATAAGGAAGGTCTATTTGATACTGTAGATACTTTGAAAATAAGTTTAGAAATCTTCGGACGAATGTTAGCTAATACTAGTTTTAATCAACACCAGATGAAAGAAGCTACTGAGGGTGGTTTTGTTAATGCTACTGATGTTGCTGATTATTTAGTAGATAAGGGAGTGCCTTTTAGGGAAGCTCATGAGATAGTAGGGAAGGCAGTTTTATACTGTATTGAGAATAAGAAGAATCTATCAGATTTAGAGTTAAAAGAATGGACTGATTTTTCTGATGTATTTGGAGAGGATATCTATGATGCTATTGCAATTGAGAATTGTGTGGATGCTCGAGATACGATTGGTGGACCAGCACAAGAAGAAGTTGAACGGGTAATTGCTCAAGAAAAAGGAATAATAGATACTGAGTAAATAAATCTAGGTAACTGGATTGTTAAATTAAAAAGGGGGTTGGGACTTAGGTCCTAACCCCTTTTAATCATATTGTTTAGGAAATTATGTTTTTCAAAGGTTGTAGGTAACTTTTTTAATTTTGCTTTTACTTATTCTTAACCTTAGACTTAGCTTACTCTATTCTTTTAGCAGCAATTCCCTTTTAAAACTTTAATTTTTGTGATAGAATGGTTAATATCCTTTTTTAGATAAAATTGATTAATCTTTGGATTATGACTCTTTTGCAATATAATAGAAAAAAGGCAGGTAGGAAGGAGGATTAAAATGAGTAAGGATAATAAATATCGGGCTAATAAAATAAAGCGAGAGCATACAATCATAGAAGATATATTACCTTTATTAGAAAATTTATCAAAATTAACCATTGTTAAAAGTATAATTCCTGGTCGAATTAATCGGCGTGGTGGAAGTGGTATTCCTCCTCATTTGAAATTGAAGTATAATACACCTAGTGGGATCAAAGTTTTAGCTAAAAATAGCTCTTCGATTCAGGAGGTTTTTGTAGTAACAGATGAACCTGATCAAGCAATGAAGGTAATGAAAGAGCGAAAGCTTGTTAAATAGAGGATAATGGTATTACTGATTTTTAACTCGGTAATGCCATATTTATATTTTAAAGGATATTTGGTGGTAATCTAGAAGTAATAAAAGGAATAATAATTTATAGTTGATAATTGAGAGTTGAAGATCAAGTCCATAAAATCAAAGGTTTTGAAGGTTTTTAACTATCAATTATCAATAAAAAGTAAGGTGACTAGAAAATTATGTGTTAAGTTGACGCATATGATAGTCGACTGAAAAATGAAATGAGGAGGTGTCTTTATAGTGAGAAGGAATAAAAAAACTATAAGTATACTGTTGTTAGTTTTTGTTTTTATGATGACTAAAGTTGGCTTTGCTAGGAGTTTAGCTTTTGAAAATTATAAGCAAGCAGTAATGGCTTTTGAAAGTCAGGATTGGCCCCAAGCTAAACAACATTTGGATCAAGTTATTTTAAATGACTTATCTTATTCAGATTATTTAGCCAAGTCAATTTATTTGAAGAGCTTATTGTTGGCAGCAGAGATCGAACGGGATATCAAGCTGAAGGAAGCTTTTAAAGCTGGCGAAGAAGAGTTGGATTTTGCTCAGGAAGAGCTGAGGGAAGAATTTAAGGTGCAAGCAGATAATTATCAACTGCAGGCAAAAAGAAGAGTTGATACTTTACTTGGGTTGGCTAATTATTTAGCTGCCAACTTACCGCCTGTTGAAATTGATATTGATTTACCACATAATCGAAGAAGTTATGACCAGCAAACTTTAGAACGAATTAAGAGTGGAGAAGTGGTAGCTGAAGAGAGTTTAAAAGAACTAGAAGAAAGAGTTTTAGCACAAGGGGTTTATGATTATTTAAATTTGACTGTGGGGACTAAAACTGATATTTTTGATAATAAGTTTGTTATAAGAGCTGAAGAAGGGGATAGCTTATTTAGTTTAGCTAGGAAATATGATATTCCACTACAGTTGCTAGTTGGGGTAAATAATCAGCTTCAGAATCCAAATCGGATTTATCCAGGACAGCGAATTTATATTCCTCAAGTGGAGAATTACTACATAAATTATCCGGCTTACTTTTACTATTTATCTCATGTTAGTTATCAAGCTAATCAAAGAAGAAGAGAAGAAATCTCTGAGTTGGTTGAAAAGGCTTATCAGTTAACATCTAAAGATGATGAACCAAGACTGGATGAGGAGTCTAAAGGATTAGCTGCTTTGATGAGGCTTGATGAATATGAGGCAAGGATAGTTGAAAAGAGAAAGACTATTGAAGAACTGGAAGGTAACTATCAATTTTTGTTACACGAGGTAGAAGAGTTAAGAGCGAATTTAAATGAGGATGAAACAGAAGATAAGCAAGAAAAAAATCAAAGAGAGAATGATTTTGATCCTACTCAGGGATCATTAGATTATTAAATTAAGCTTAAAACTCCTCATTTTGTTAATTGAGTTGACAGTTTACGGTTTACAGTTTACAGTTAAGATCAAAATATTAAGATCTTAAAATCCATGAAAAGACTTAAAATTATAGGTTTAGAGTGGTTTTGATTTTAAGGTCTTCCTTCGGGTTCTTTGAACCCTTCGTGATGAAAAAATCCGCTCTTAGATTTTTTCTATCCATTGTCAATTGTCAATTTTGTACATTGTAAATTGAAGTTAAGCTTTATATCAATTAAGAAGAGTCTAGTTAGAAAAATATATTAAATTGACACATATAAATTGTTTATTATAGATTAGTTTATCTATTAAATAAAAAATTTATCCGAGGAATTTATTCCTCGGATTTTGAAATAAGGGGGAGATGTATGAAACAGTATATAGGTTTTTTATCTATAGTATATATTATAGCTATTATTGTTAAATTAAAGGATAGTACGAAAAGTTTTGAAAGTTATATTGATGAACATGAAGATATTAAGTCTCAATTAAAACTGATTGGACAACAAAAAAATCCTTTTTTAATGTTAAAATTAGTTAATTTTACCTTCTATTTATTCTTGATTCTATATTACATAGCTAACTCAATCTTATTTGGAAATTATTTTTTGCTGCAGATTTTAAGTTATGGACTGATCTTAATCTGTCTCTTTAAATTAAGTCAAAAATTAGTGATAAGTTCTGTTGATGATTTTGAAGCAAGAATTAAATATGATAGGAAAGATTATAATAAAAAGCAAAGATTAAAGTTAATTTTGGGATTGTTGGAGTTTGCATATGCTTTTAATGCTCTATCATTACTCAGTTTGTATCACTGATTTTTATTTTAGTTTTTCATTAAATTCTTTTGTATTAACAATGGCTTTGAGTAAGTTGATGACACCATCTAATTCATCTTCTTTGATATATCTAACATCTTTTGTTTCTTTATTTTGAATTCTTTTGAGATCAGTTACTATCTGTTTTAGACCATTTAAATTTGTATAGTCTAGCATATTAATTATCCTCCTTAGTAATGAATTTATTTATATTGTTTGTCAAAATTATATTAATGATGTTAGTAAAAATAGTTATTAAATTATAATATTTGTAAAAGAATTGGAGGGGGAAATAATGAAAAGTGATATTTATTTTTGTAATTTAAGGGCCAACAATAAAAAAGATAGTTTAGTCAATAAATTGGCTAGGCTATTTGAAGAAGCAGGCTTTGATCAATTAGTAGATCAGGATGATTTATGTGGGATTAAACTCCATTTTGGTGAACAAGGAAATAATGCTTTTATTAGACCGCTCTTTGTCAGGAGGATAGTTGAGAAGATTAAAGAAGAAGCAGGGAAGCCTTTTTTAACAGATGCTAATACCTTATATTCAGGAGCAAGGGCCAACTCTGTAGATCATTTAAATACAGCAATAGCTAATGGATTTGGTTATTCTACAGTCTTAGCACCTTTAATTATTGCTGATGGGTTAACTGGGAAGAACTTTTCGGAGGTAGAGATAGATGGAGAACACTTCAGTTCAGTTAAGATTGGTAGTGAAATTGTACAAGCAGATGGGATGATTAGTTTGGCCCACTTTAAAGGGCATGAATTGACAGGGTTTGGTGGAGCGATCAAGAATGTAGGAATGGGATTAGGTAGTAGAAGTGGAAAGCAGATGATGCATGCTGCTGTGGAACCAGAGGTTGCTAGTGCGGAATGTATTACTTGTGGTAAATGTAAAGAATGGTGTTCTCAGGATGCTTTTGTAATTAATGAGGTTAGTGAAATAGATTTAGAGAAGTGTATAGGTTGTGGGGAATGTGTAGTAACCTGCCCGACAGATGCTATTTCTGTACAATGGGATGATGCCCCAGTTACTGTCCAAGAAAGGATGGCAGAGTTTACTTTAGGAGTGGTCAAAGGTAAAGAGGAAAAAGTAGGATATATAAATTTTGTACTCGATATTTCACCTGATTGTGATTGCTGTGGTTGGACCGATCAACCGATTGTCAATGATATTGGGATCTTAGCTGCTAAAGATCCAGTAGCAATCGATCAAGCATCTGCTGATCTTGTCAATCAACAACGGGGTAATCAAGATAGTGCGTTAGTAAAGAATTTTGCTCCTGGTGAGGATAAATTTAGAGGTGTTCATCCTGAAGTAGATTGGGAGGCTCAGTTAAGGCATGGAGAGAAGATTGGTCTAGGGAGTCGAGAATATAATTTAATCGAAATTGATTAATGTTAAATTAAACTAAATTTGGATTGTCAAACAAAATTGTTTTGAATTAAGGGGCTAAATAGTATATAATAGATTTAGATAAAGGCAGCAAGTTGACTTGCTGCCTTTAGTTTATAAATTTGAGCTTAATTTAGCTAAAGCAGTATTATAAATTTAACTTATATTGTTATAATAATAATTGATATAATCTTAGAAGGAGTGGAGTTAGATAATGCTCAAGGTAGGTCTATTAAGTTTAGGATGTTCAAAAAATCAAGTCGATTCCGAAATTATGTTAGGTTTAATTGACGAAGCAGGTTATCAAGTCGTAGATAATTATAATAATTCAGATGTACTGATTGTCAATACTTGTGGATTTATTGATGATGCTAAAGAGGAGTCAATTAATTCGATTTTAGAGCTGGCCCAGTATAAACAAGATGGTGCTTGTGAATTATTAATAGTAACTGGGTGTTTAGCTCAGAGATATAGCCAAGATTTGGAGGAGCAAATTCCAGAGGTTGATGCTATTTTGGGAACAGGAAATTTTGATCAGATTGTAGAGGTAATTGAGGAAAGTTTAGAAGGAACAAGAAAAGTAGAAGTTGAGAACCCGGATTTTGATTATGATCGCTACTTGCCTAAAAATAATTTAAGCCCTAACTATACTGCGTACCTGAAGATAGCAGAAGGTTGTAATAATTGTTGTTCTTATTGTGTGATTCCTCAATTGAGAGGGTCTTTAAGGAGTAGATCAATCGAAAAGATTGTCGATGAAGCACAAAGGTTGGTCCAGCAAGGGGTTAAAGAGATCAATATTATTGCTCAGGATATTACTCAGTATGGAATTGATCTATATGGTGAATTTAGGTTGATTGAGTTATTGAAGGAATTGGTCAAAATTGAAGATATCGAATGGTTCAGATTATTATATGCATATCCTAGCCATTTAACTGATGAATTGATTGAATTAATAGCAACTGAGGATAAGCTCTGTAATTATCTTGATTTGCCAGTTCAACATGCTGATGCTGCAATTAGAGAAAAGATGAACCGAACTGGTAGCAAAGATGATATTTTAGCTGTGATTAAGAAGTTACGGGCCAAAATACCAGATATCTCATTACGAACTTCTTTAATCGTAGGTTTCCCTGGTGAGACAGAAGCAGAGTTTAAAAATTTAATCGACTTTGTTACAGAAGCAGAATTTGATCGGTTAGGAGTCTTTACTTATTCGCAAGAAGAAGGAACTCCAGCTGCTGAAATGACTGACCAAATTCCAGAAGAAATAAAAGAAGAGAGATATGAAGAGATTATGAAACTGCAACAAGAGATTTCTTATCAAAGCAATCAAGATTGGGTTGGTAAGCAGGTGACTGTCTTAGTAGAAGAGGTTCAAGCTGAAGAATCACCATTAGTAGTCGGTAGAACTGAGCGAGATGCACCAGAGATTGATGGAGTTGTATATGTTAAGGATTCAACTGCAGAAGTTGGTGGGTTGATTGAAGTTGAAATTGTTGACGCCTATGAATATGATTTAATGGGAGTGGAGGTTTAATGAAGTTAAATTTGCCCAATAAATTGACATTAATTAGAATTCTATTGGTTCCGATCTTTATGGCTTTTTTATTATTTCGTTTTGAAGGCTATCAAACATATGGGAGATACATTGCTGTAGGGGTCTTTATAACAGCTGCTATTACCGATGGAGTAGATGGTTATATTGCCCGTAAGAGAGGATTGGTTACTAAGTTAGGAAAGTTTATTGATCCTTTGGCCGATAAGTTATTGATTTCGGCTGCTTTAATCGCTTTAGTGGACTTAGGAGATATTACAGCTTGGCCCGCTATTATTATTATTGGACGTGAATTTGCTGTGACTGGATTACGAGTATTAGCAGCTTCAGAAGGAATTGTAATTGCTGCTAGTAATTTAGGGAAGTATAAAACTAATGCTCAGATCTTTGCAGTGATAGCAATTATGATTAAATTACCTTATGCTAACTTGCTATTATGGATTGCTGTATTGTTAACTATTATTTCTGGGTTGGATTATTTAATAGAGTTTAGAAAATTAATTAAGGATGATAATAATGGATAAATTAATCAGGTTATTAGCAACAGGATTTAATAGTGGCTTTAGTCCAGTAGCTCCAGGAACAGTTGGAACTGTAGTAGGACTGGCTTTGACTTGGCTGTGGTTAGTACTTGGTTTTGAAATCAATTTTCCTTTAGTCTTTATTTTAATTATAGCAGGAACTTATCTTGCAGATAAAGCTGAAAAATTCTTTGGGGAGAAGGATGCCCAACAGATTGTGATTGATGAAATTGTTGGCTTTGTAATTGCAATTTATGGCTTAGGGAGCAATATGTTGATCCCTGCATTTGTTTTATTTAGATTATTTGATATTTTAAAACCACCTCCAATTGATAAGTTTCAAGAATTGGAAGGTGGAGTTGGAGTTATGGTTGACGATATTTTAGCTGGAATTATGGCTAATTTATTATTAAGGTTAATTTTATTCTTTGTTTAAGAGTACAGCTTTTGGTTGTACTCTTTTTCAGTGAATTTAAAAAAAGAGGATGATCTAGATGGATTATAAAGAGAGTAAGTACTATAATAGCAAGCAACTCAGCTGGCTTAAATTTAACAATAGAGTGTTAGAAGAGGCCCAAGATGAATCTAACCCATTGTTAGAACGGGCCAAATTTTTGTCAATAACTGCCTCTAATTTAGATGAATTTGTAATGGTTCGGGTAGCAAGGTTGAAAAAGAGGGTTGACTCAGGGGTTGATAAGCAGGATAAAGCAGGTTATAAGCCACAACAGCTATTACTTGAGCTGTTAAATGGAATCCATAGTTTAGTTGCTAAACAGTACAGTTGTTTTGCTGAGCTTTTGAATAATCTAGAGCAGGAAGACATTCTTTTTACTAAAATTGAAGATTTAACAATGAAACAGAAGTTGTTTTTAGATGATTATTTTGCAGAAACTATCTCTCCCATCTTGAATCCACTAATAATTGAGCAAGGTTCTTCCCTTTCATTCTTATCGAATAAAACTTTGTACTTAAGTGTACGATTAAAAAGTAAAAATTCTAAAGAGTCATCCTCTAAGCAAAAAGAGAACTTTTCTATAGTTAAGTTACCAACTACTTTATCTAGAGTTATTGAGCTTCCTACTGCCCAAGAGGATAAAAGAGTCTTTCTTTTATTAGAAAGAGTGATAGAAGAGTATATAGATTTATTATATTCTGATTATCAAGTTGAAGCTGTAAATGCTTTTAGAATTACTAGAAATGCTGATATTGATATTGATCAGGAAGCTCAAGATTTATTATTAGAGATGAAAGATTACTTAAGAAGGAGAGAAAGAGGTTTCCCAGTACGGCTTGAAGTTGAAGAAGAGATGGATGGTCAATTGAAAGAGTTTTTATTAGGATCTTTAAAGCTGAGTGAAAGTGATACATATGAGGTTGCCGGGCCAATTGATCTGACATTTTTGCTGGAGTTTAGTCAATTAGAAGGATATGATCATTTAAGATTTGAACCATTAGTGCCTCAGTCTGCTCAGGATTTTGATGGTTATGATGATATTTTCACCCAGATTAATGAACGAGATCGATTGGTCCATCATCCGTATGAATCTTTTGAGCCAGTGATTGAGTTGGTTCGCCAAGCTGCAGTTGATCCTAAAGTAATCGCCATTAAGCAGACAATTTATAGGGTTAGTGAAGACTCCCCAATTATTGATGCACTGCTCAAGGCAGTAGAGAATGGTAAGCAGGTTACTGTATTTGTAGAGTTGAAAGCAAGGTTTGATGAAGAGAACAATATTTCACTGGTCAAAAAGCTGGAGAATGCAGGTTGCCATGTTCTCTATGGTTTAGCTGGATTAAAAGTACATGCCAAAGCATTATTAGTTGTTAGAGAGGAAGATGAAAGGATTAAGCGGTATGTGCATCTGGGTACAGGAAATTATAATGATCAGACTGCTAAGGTATATACAGATTTTAGTATGTTTACTGCTAAAGATGATTTTGGTAGAGATGTTGCAAAGCTATTTAATTTCTTAAATGGTTCTTTAGAATCACCTGATTGGAGAAAGATAACAGTAGCTCCATTCAATTTACGATATAATTTTACTAAATTGATTAGAAATGAGATCGAGCAAGTCAAATTGGGCAAAGAAGGGCGAATAATTGCTAAGATGAATGCTTTGGTTGACCAAAAGATTATTACAGAATTGTATTCTGCTTCAACAGCAGGGGTTAAAGTTGATTTAATTATTAGGGGAATTTGCTGTTTATCTCCTGGACTGAAAGGGTTGAGTGAAAATATAAGGGTAATTAGTATTGTAGGTAGATTTTTAGAGCATAGTAGGGTCTTTTATTTTGAGAATGGAGGAGAAGCGAAACTCTTTCTAGCCAGTGCTGATTGGAGACCACGTAATTTAAATCGAAGAATAGAAGTTTTATTTCCAGTTGAGGAAGAAAAGTTAAAGAAAAGAATTATTAATATCTTAGAAATACTTTTGAGTGATACAGTTAAAGCTCGTAAGCAGCAGCCAGATGGAAGTTATCAACGACCCTCTTCCCTTCCATAAATTACATCTTTCTTCTGTTAGAAGGAAACCGATATCTATGTTATAATAGCTTGTGTCAGAAGAAACTGATAATAGTTATTATTTGAAGGAAGGGGGAAAGAAGATGAAACAGATTAATTTTAAATTATTGGTTGGTGTCTTAATTGTTTCATTGGCTGTTTTTTTTCTGGGAAATCATTTGGTAAATAATTATCGTTTAAATCGTAATTTGACTGATCAATTGATGGAAATTGATGGTATAGAAAATGTTGAAATCAATCAAAGCAATTCTCAATATAGATTGGAGATATTGTTAAATCAAGAAGTAGAAGACTTACAGTTGACCTTTAATCAACTCAAGGACGAAGTTGATGATACTTTTGAAGAACGAGAGTATGAAATAGAATTAAAAGCAGATTCAACGGAGGTGCTTGAGCAAACAAGTAAGGTAGTTGATTTGGCTTTATATGAAGCGATCACAACTGGTGAGTTTGTTAAATTAGCTGAGCGAATTGAGAATTACAGAGAAGAATATGGGTTAGAAGAAGCAATAATTCAGGTTGACAGTGAGCATATTTATTTAACTTTAATTGAAGATGAAGCAGTACTTTATAAAGTTGTAGAACGAGAGGCAAAAAATGATTAGGAGGTGACAGAGATGGTTAAAGAATTCAGTTTAGGAATTGGACTAGCAATTGTTATCTTTTTAGCTGTACAAGGGATTAATTTATTTCCATTCGTCTTTTTAGGTGGAATAGGATATTACTTCTTTAAAACTATTGGTAAAGAAGAGTTGGGAAATAAATTTTTAATCACAGGTGGTAATGATGATCAGTCAAATGTTCCTCAAGTAGATTTTGCAGACATTGGGGGACAAGAGACAGCTAAAAATGAACTATTAGAAGCATTAGAATTTGTTAAGAGTAAAGAAGAGATCAAGAAGTTAGGAATTAGACCGTTAAAGGGTTTGTTGTTGAGTGGACCACCGGGAACTGGAAAGACATTGATGGCTAAAGCAGCAGCTAACTATATCGAGTCTGTCTTTATTTCTACATCGGGAAGTGAATTTATTGAGATGTATGCTGGTGTAGGGGCCAAGCGGGTGAGAAAGATATTTAAGGAAGCCCGAGATAAGGCAAAGAAAGCAGAGAAGAATAATGCAATTATCTTTATTGATGAGATCGATATTTTAGGTGGTAAACGGGGCCAAAATGGTAGCCATATGGAATATGATCAAACTTTAAACCAATTACTGGTTGAACTTGATGGGATCTCTGTAGATGATCAAGTCAATATTTTGGTTATTGGGGCTACTAATAGAATTGATATTTTAGATAATGCACTATTACGACCGGGTCGATTTGATCGAATTGTAAAGGTTGATCTACCTGATAAAGAGGGAAGAGAGCATATTTTAGAGATTCATACTAAAAATAAACCTTTAGTAGCTGATGTTAGTTTAGAGCAACTTGCTAAAGAGACATTCCGTTTCTCAGGAGCTCAACTGGAGAATCTGACTAATGAAGCTGCAATTATGGCAATGAGAGAAGAAGCAGAAGAGATTGAGATGAAACACTTTAAGGAAGCGATCGATAAAGTAATGATGGGAGAAAAATTGAATCGTCGTCCTAATGAAGAAGAGTTGAAACGGGTTGCTTACCATGAGACTGGACATGCTTTATTAGGAGAAGTAGTTAATCCTAATTCTGTCTCTAATATTACGATTACGTCACGAGGAAAGGCATTAGGGTATGTAAGGCATAACCCTGAGGATGATTTTTATCTACAGACAGTTGATTATTTAAAGGATCAGATTGCAGTCTTAATTGCTGGTTCTTTAGTGGAAGAAGAGATTTTAGGGAATCGAAGTACAGGTGCAGCTAATGACTTCAAAAAAGCGATGGAGTTGGCTAAGAAGATTGTATTTTCAGGAATGTCTAAATTAGGTGTAGTAAGTAAGGATACTGTTCCGCAAAAGTTATTGTATGATACTATGAGTGAAATTATTGCTGAACAAGAAGAACGAGTTACAGCAGAAATCTTGCCTAATCAAGAGTTTATTGCTGAGGTTGTTGAAGATTTATTGGTGCAAGAAAGTATTAGTGGAGAAGAGTTTAGAGCAAGATTGAAAACTGAACAAGAAGTAGTAGCATAAGCAGGCTAACTTGCAAAAGTTGGTCTGCTTTTTCACATACAATATTGTGGCACTTTCGTGCCACAGGAATTAGGAATTTGGAATAAGTAATCAGTAAAAAAATCATGTAGGGGCAGGTCCCTGTGGATATGGTCTTTATGTTTTTCACGAACAGTCCTGGTTTCTAGGACTGGTAGGGTGATTTTCATGAAAGGGTTGATAAACCCTGTAGGGGTTTCACGAAGAGTCTTGATTTTTAGACTCGTAGGTCTGCCCATGTTAAACCAGGGCGACCACGGGGAGTCGCCCCTACAAAAACATATTATTTCACGAACGAAAAGTGCCACTTAATATCAATAAAATTGGATTTTAGAACAATAATTGATTATAATAAGGGTGAAAAGATAGATAGTTGACAATACCTTTATCGAATAATCATTAAATAATTATAAGTAGGTGATAGTTATGTCAAGTAAGGTTTTGGTCGTTGATGATGAGGAGAATATAGTTGAATTAATCAAATTTAACTTAGAACAAGAAGGCTATCAAGTATTAACTGCTTATGATGGAGTTGAAGCATTAGAGAAGGTTAAAGAGAAAGAATTTGATTTAGTAGTTTTGGACCTGATGTTACCGCAAATTGATGGGTTTGAAGTTTGTCGTCAAATCAGAACGGATGATAAATTAAAGAGGCTACCAGTTATTATGTTATCAGCTAAGGGAGAAGAGGTTGATAAGGTATTAGGATTAGAACTGGGGGCTGATGACTATGTAACTAAGCCATTCAGTCCTCGGGAATTGATTGCTAGAGTGAAGGCAGTTTTACGACGAAGTAGTAATATTTTAGATTTAGATCAAAAATTAATAGAACAAGGTGAGATTAAGTTTGATTTAGAGAAGTATCAAGTTAAGATTAAGGGCCAAGAGCTCAATTTAACCCCTAAAGAATTTGCAGTATTATCAATTTTAATTGAGCATCCTGGACAAGTCTTCTCTCGTAGCTATTTATTAGCAGAGATCTGGGGTTATGATTATCATGGTGATACAAGGACAATTGATGTTCATATTAGAAGGTTGAGAAAGAAGATTGCTCAGTATAGTGAAGAAGAATATATCTTAACAGTTAGAGGTGTTGGATATAAATTTAAAGAATTAAAATAAGGAGCTAGCGATATGTTACGAAAACTTTCTAGTATTAAAAGTAAGATTGTAATTTTATATTTAATTTTATTAGTAGTCACCATGGTATTTGCAGGTTATTATTTACAACATTCTTTACAAAATTACTTTTCTCAGTGGATGGAACAAGAAGTGATCAAGAAGATGAATTTAGTTACTGATGTTATCAATCCGTTACTTGAAGAAGGAGATTTAACCTCTTTAAATGAGGCTGTCAATAATTTTGGGGATAAATTAGAGACTCGATTTACGATTATTGATTCAGAAGGAGTTCCTTTGGCAGATTCTAGAGAGGAACCTCAAAAGATGGAAAATCATTTACAGCGACCTGAAGTGCAGATGGTATTAGAGGAAGAGATTGGTAGAACAGAACGTTATAGTTCAACATTGGATGCTGAAATGAGATATATAGCATTACCAATTATAAGAGATGGAGAAATGATAGGAATAGTACGAGGAGCTATGGAGCTTAATGATTTAAAAGAACTCTTTCGAGGGATTTGGAATGTTTTATTACAGGCTGGAGTAGTAGTAATTATAATCTCAACTCTGTTGTCGTTAAAAATGACTGAAAAAATTACTAATCCAATTGAAAGAATAACTTCAGCTGCTCAAAAGATAGCTAATGGATTTTTAGATCAAAAATTGGTGATTAGAACTAAAGATGAAATAGGGCAATTGGCAGAAATGTTTAATCATATGGTCAATCGGGTTAAAGATAAGATTGATGAATTATCAGCAGAGAAGAATAAGATTGAAGCAATAGTAACCAGTATTGCTGATGGGGTAATTGCAGTTAATAATCAAGAAGAAGTTATTTTATTTAATCCTGCTGCTGAAGATATCTTTGGAATTAAAGAGCAAGAGGTGAGTGGAAAGTCGATTATTCAAATCACTAAAAATTATAAATTAGATGAATTAATAGAAAAAACGTTACAACAAGCAAGAGTTATAACAGAAGAAGTAGAAATTTTATTACCAGAAAAGAGAATTTTTAGGGTTCAAGTGGCTCCTATTAAGGATAATCAAGAAACTAAAGGTGTTGTTGCTGTCTTACGAGATATTACTGAAATAAGGCGACTGGAAAGAATGAGAAGAGATTTTGTCAGTAATGTTTCTCATGAATTAAAGACACCTTTAACTTCAATTAAAGGTTATGTAGAAACTTTAGTAGATAGTAAGCTTGATTATGAAACAGCTCAGCATTTTTTAGGAATTATCAATGATGAAACGAGTCGTTTAGAGAGGTTGATTACCGATTTATTGGATTTATCTAAAATAGAGTCAGTATCTAACTTGGGGATTAGTCAAGAAGTAGATCTGGTAGAAGTGATTAGAGATGCTAGTTCATTATTAAAGAATAAGGCTGAAGAGAAAGAGATAGATTTAAAGCTCTCTCTACCTTTTGAAGCTCCTATAATTAAAGGTAAACAAGATCAAGTATCGAGATTAATAATTAATTTGCTTGATAATGCTATTAAGTATACTCCACAAGGGGGTAAAGTTAAAACAGTTCTTTATTTGGAAAAGGATGAAATTATAATAGAAGTTGAAGACAATGGAATTGGAATACCTGAGCAGGATTTAGAGCGGATTTTTGAGCGGTTTTATCGGGTCGATAAGGCGCGAACAAGAAAACAAGGTGGTACAGGATTGGGTTTATCGATTGTAAAGCATATTGTGAGACAGTATAATGGGGAGATTGATGTTGAAAGTAAGTTAGAGCAGGGGACGAAGTTTATCGTTAGTTTACCGTTGTAATTGACTTGAATTTAAATTAAATATTGATGTTTTGCGTAAGAGCACTTTATTTAAGGATGCTCTTTAGCTTTTCGAGAGCTATTTTTAACAATAAATTAACAACTTGTTAATTTATTGTTAAAATAGTTCTGTTATTAGACTTTTTAACCTCCTGTAATATAGATGTTACATCGTTAATATTCCCAGTTTGGGAAATCCAAACTGGGAATATTTTTGTGGGGGGTATAGTTTTTAGGTTTGTTAATTTAAATTTAACATAGGTTTAAAAATCTTGTAATAAAAATGTGCTATACTAATTAATATAGTATAATAATTAATAATTTGTGGAGGTGAGAAATGAAGAAGGTAGATTTACATATTCATAGTAGTTATAGTGATGATGCAGATTTTAAGCCTCAAGAGTTGATTAAAAAAGCTAAAGAAAAGGGTCTTGCTGCTATAGCAATTGCTGATCATAATGTTGTTGGAGGATCTAAAGAAGCATTAAGGTTGACTGCTGATGATAAATTGGAGGTGATTCCTGCAATTGAATTTGATACTAATTATAAAGATACAGTGCTTCATATATTGGGTTATTATCTTAATTTAGATTTTCCAAAGATTAGTGAGTTAGTAGCAGGAATTGATGAGGCAAAAGAGAAGAGGTTTTATGGAAGGGTTAAAAAATTACAGCAATTAGGCTTTGCTATCACTGCTGAAGAAGTTTTAGAATATGCAGGTGAGAATGGTGGACCTTATGGTGAGTATATTGTTGAAATTTTATTTACTAAAGCAAAAGATGATAAGAGGTTAGAGTCATACCTTAATGGTGAAAAGAGTAACCAACCTAAATTTAACTTTATGATAGATTATTTTACTGTTGGTGGTGATGCCTATGTTCCTTGTTGGAAGCCTAGTACTAGAGATACAATTAAATTGATTAATGAGCTAGGTGGTGTAGCAGTTTTGGCCCATCCTGGTTCAAATCTGACCTTTAATGATGGAGAGATTATTGATGATTTAGTTGAAATGGGTTTAGAGGGAATGGAGGTTTACAGTACATATCATAGTCAAAAAGAGATAGATGGCTTTCTTGAATTGGCTAAGGAGAAGAAGCTATTGGTGACAGCAGGTAGTGACTTTCACGGCCAATTTAAGCCTCAGATAGAGTTAGGAGAGATAGATGCTAACCATTATAGTATTGTGGAAGAGTTAAAGAAATTAAGTTCTAAAAAGTAAAGTTAGAACAGATGAGTTAATTTTTACAATTATCCATATATATAGAAGTTGTTAAAGGTTTTGAATTTTAATACTTTTGATTTTACTGACACTGACACAGACTACTGACACTATAAAAACTGAATTCTTTTTCAGTTTTTATATAGCTTGAGATATTAACAGATAGGTGGCTTGATTAAGCTGCCTATCTGTTTTCTTGTTTAGAAAATTAATATTAACAAGATATTAACATTAATTTAATCTTCTTGTAAAGAAGAGATGCTACACTAACTAATGTAAAGATAAGATATAAAAATTCAAGGAGGAATTAAGTTATTTATGAAAAAGGGAATTGCATTATCATTAGTATTGATTTTGACAGTAGGAATTTTAGTTAGTTTTGCTGGAGAGACAGAAGCATTTTTTGGGTGGTTTAGTAGTAGTGAAGAAGAGGAAGTAGAAAAAATAGTATTTGCTGATACGATGATTGAAGGAATGGCTGACTTTAATCGTCGCTTTGGACCATTTAAAGAAAAGTTGGAAGAAGTTTTAGGAGTTGAAGTTGAAGTGCAGACAGTTTCTGATCGAACGGCAGCAGCTACAGCTTTAGAGTTTAATCAGGTGGATATAGTTTTAACTGGCCCTTCTGAGTATATTGCTATCACTTCTGAAGTAGAAGTAGAGCCGATAGTAACTTTAACTCGCCCAGGTTATAAGGGTCGCGGTTATAAATCTGTTTTTATTGTTCCGGCAGACAGTGAATTAGAAACACTAGAAGACTTAAAAGGGAAAAAATTAGCAATGAAAGATGTAGGGTCTACTAGTGGGCATATTGGGCCTAGCTCAATTTTGATTGAACATGGTTTTGATCTTGATCAAGATTTAGATATTAAAATGTTAGATGATGCCCGTATAGAAGCAATGAGAACTGGTGATGTAGATGCAGTAGCTACCGGAATGAGAGATTATACTATGTTAGAAGAAGAAGCTGGAGAAGATGCTTATCGTTTGATTCATAAAGGAGCGCCATTACCTAATGATTTATTTATTGCCAATAGAGAACTATCTGATGAGTTTGTGGAAGAGATTAGAGAGAAGATGTTAGAACACCAAGATGAATTAGTAGCAGCTATGTTAGAAACAGGGGAAAATCCTAAATATAGTAATTCGGAATTGATTATTCCTGATGAAGAGAGTTATGAACAAATGCGAAGAGCTTACGAACGGTTAGGACTGTTAAATTAAATAAAATAAGGTATAGAGATAGTAGAAATTATTTACTATCTCTACTTTAATCTATTATAGGAAGGTGAAAAAATGAGTTTAATTAAAGTGCAAAATTTAACAAAACAATATCCGGATGGTGAAACAGCTTTAAAAGATGTTAGTTTAGAAGTAAAATCAGGGGAAGGTATTGTTTTATTAGGGGCAAATGGATCTGGCAAGTCAACTTTTTTACGCTGTTTAGTTGGCTTAGAAAAAGCTACTTCAGGTAAGATACTGATTGATAATCAAGATATTGTCTCTAGTTCTAAAAAACAATTACAGGAAATCAGAAAAAAAATAGGAGTTGTTTTTCAAAAGTTTAATTTGGTCAATAATTTAAGTGCATTTCAGAATGTTTTATTTGGTAATTTAGGTCAAAGCAATAAAGGGTTTTGGTCGTCTCTTAATTTAACTGCTTCTAGTGAAGAACGAGAAAAAGCAATGGAATGTTTAGCTAGGGTAAGTATGGCTGAATTCGCTGATAGAAGAACTGATACTTTATCTGGTGGTCAACGACAGAGGGTAGCTATTGCTCGAATGTTGATGCAAGATCCAGAGATAGTATTAGCTGATGAGCCGGTAGCTAGCTTGGATCCTCGAGCTGGGAGAGAGGTTATGAACTTGCTGTGGGAAATAATAGAAGAAAAGGGATTGACAGTTATGTGTATCTTACATCAACTTGATTTTGCTTTAGAATATGGAGAACGGTTAGTTGGTCTACAAAAGGGCAGTCTTACTTTAGATAGATCAGCAGCTAATATTAATAAAAAAGAGTTAAATTGGCTTTATGAAGCGGAAAAGGTGGTTAAAAATTATGCTTAACCAGAATGAATTAAGTGTGAATATGCCAGCACGATTAAAGAAGCCTTCTTTATGGTTTTGGTTAGGAAGCTTAGTATTTTTAATATTCTTCCTTCAGGGGATAGTAGCAGCTGGTATTACTTCGGATCGAGTGATGCAAGGAATATTTAATTTAGGAAGTTTTTTTGCTAGAGCTTTCCCACCTGATATAGAACGGTTTGGGTCAATTGTTCAGGCAATGCTAGAAACAATTAATATTGTAGTTGTAGGAACTAGTTTTGGAATATTATTCAGTTTTCCTTTAGCTCTTTTAGCATCTAATAATACTAGCCCCCATCCTATAATTCGTAACGCTACAAGAACTTTAATTGCTTTATTTCGGACAGTGCCGGATTTAGTTTGGGCTTTAATCTTTATTATCGCGGTTGGTTTAGGACCTTTTGCAGGAATATTAGCAATAATTGTTGATGTTATGGGTTTTTGTGGTCGATTTTTCTCAGAGCGGGTTGAAGAATTAAAACCTGGTCCAATTGAGGCTTTACGAGCAACAGGTGCTTCACGTGTGAGTGTGATTTTAGGTTCTGTAATTCCAGCTGCTTTTCCTTCTTTTGTAGGGAGTAGTTTATTTGCAGTAGAAAAATCTATTCGTTCAGCAGTAGTTTTAGGTTTAGTAGGTGCAGGAGGAATTGGTGTTGAGTTAAATACTTCCATGACTTTATTTAAATATGATGAAGCTTTAACGATAATTTTGATTATTTTAGCTTTTGTTATTGGGGTAGAGCAGGCCTCTTCACGAATTCGTAAAAAATTCATTTAAATAATTATTAGCTCAGGAGTTCAAATTGGCTCCTGAATAATTTTAAAGAGAAGGTGTTAATTTATGGCACATCTGATCAGTTTAGCTCAAGAAATAGATAGAATAATTGAATATCAATTAGTTACTACCTTATTTCAACCTATTATTGAGCTAACTACAGGTAAAATATTAGGTTATGAGGCTTTAAGTCGAGGGCCAGTAAATAGTCCACTTCATAAGCCTTTAGATTTATTCAAAGTAGCTAGAGAAGCTAATAAATTATTTGCTTTAGAAAAAGTCTGTCGAAGACAAGCTTTGCTTAATTTTGAACAATTTAATAATACTATTGATTATAAGTTATTTATTAATGTTGACCCTCAAGTTGTGACGGATCAAAATTTCAGATCAGGAACAACTAAGAAATTGATTGATCAACTTTCGTTAAGTCAGGAGAATATAGTAATAGAATTGACGGAACATACTCCTATTGAGGATTTTGAAGCTTTTAATTTAGCTTTAGATAACTATCAAGGTTATCAACTAGCTATTGATGATACTGGAGCTGGTCATTCTGGGTTGCAGTCACTGGTTTCTATTGCTTATAATTTTATAAAATTAGATCGTTCTTTAATTCAAGGAATAGATCATAATTTTGTTAAACAGGCCCTGCTAGAGAGTATTGTTGATTTTGCTACTAAGGTTAATTCTACTTTAATAGCTGAAGGAATTGAGCGAGAAGAGGAGCTAAATTTATTAGCTGAATTAGGAATTGATTATGGGCAGGGCTATTTTATTGCTCCTCCAGCAAAAGGGATTATTAATAATTAAAAAATAATAGTTTTAACAGAATGTTAACATTCTGTTAATCTAATTGTAAAAAAGAGGTGTTATACTTGTAAGTGCAGAGTGAGGGAAAGGCAATTAGTTTACATAAAATAATTGCCCCTAAAATCTTAAGAATAAAAAAAGGAGGCAGATTAAATGTTTAATAAGAAATGTTTAGCTTTATCATTAGCATTGATTTTGACTTTAGGAGTATTATTTAGTTTTACAGGACAAGCAGGTGCTTTCTTTGGTTGGTTTTCTAGTAGTGATGATGCAGAGCAAGGTTATGTACAGGTTAGAGGTTCTGATACTATGGTTAATATCGGTCAGGCTTTAGCAGAAGCATTTATGGAACAAAGTGAGCATGAAATTTCAGTAACTGGTGGTGGATCTGGAACAGGTGTTGCAGCTTTAATTAATAATGAAGTTGATATTGCAAATGTTTCTCGTGATATGACAGATTCAGAAGTTGAGCAAGCAGCTGCAAATGGTGTAGATGTTTATAGAGGAGTAATTGCAATGGATGGACTGGCTGTTGTTGTTAATGAGAATAATCCAGTACAAGATTTAACCTTTGATGAAATTGGTGCAATCTATAGAGGAGAAATTACTAATTGGGCAGAACTTGGTGGACCAGATATGGAGATTAGCCTTTATGGTCGACAAAGCAATTCAGGGACATTTGTTTACTTTAGAGAGAATGTTTTAGATGGTGATTATTGTGATACTAAAAACCAAATGAATGGTAATGCACAAATTGTAGAAGGAGTTAGAGCAGATAGATCTGCAATTGGTTATGTAGGAATTGGTTATGCAACTGAAGGCGGTCAAGAAAGAAGTGGATTAGGAGTTGTAAATGTAGCAGTAGATAGTAATTCTGAATATGCAAGTCCATTAGTTCCAGAAAATGTAGCAACTGGTGCTTATCCATTGGCTAGACCATTAAATAATTATTTTAACGGTCAACCTACTGGCGCTGTTTTAGAATTTATCGAATTTATTGTAAGTGAAGAGGGACAAAATGTAGCAGTTGAAGCTGGATTCTATCCAGTTAGCCCTGAATTCCAAAGTGTTAATGATGAACTTTTAAACTAATTAGTAAAATCTGAAGATTTGGCCCAGTTTATCAACTGATAAACTGGGTTTATATTATTAACTGATATTATTTTTTGTTAACATAATTTTAACATTTTATTAATCTGGTTTTAATATTGAGTTGTTATAATCGTTTATGGAATTATTAATTGTTACTTATGAAAGGGGAGGGGTTTAGTTGAAAAGCAGTAAGATCTCTAGAAAAGATGAAATAGCTAAAATTAAAGAGAAGATGATTGAATTATTCTTTTTTGCAAATGGTGTTTTAGCTATTGTTGTTCTAATAGGTATTTTTTATCTATTATTAAGTGAAGGGTTACCAACCTTTAGAGAGGTTAGTATTAAAGAATTTTTGACTTCTACTAGATGGAACCCAGTTTCATATTCTAATCCAGAATATGGGATTGTTGGTATGATAGTTAGTACTTTAATGGTTACCTTTGGTTCATTAATTCTTTCTGTACCTTTAGGGATTGCTTGTGCAGCTTATTTAGCAGAAGTAGCAAAGCCAAAGGAAAGAGAAATTTTAAAGCCAATAATTGAGATGTTAGCTAGTATTCCGTCAGTAGTAATTGGTTTTTTAGGAATTGTAATGGTTGGGCCAATGATAGCTCGAATCTTTAATTTAAGTAATGGTTTAAATGCTATTAATGGTTCTATCTTATTAGGTGTGATGGCTTTACCAACAATTATTAGTATTTCTGAAGATGCTATCTCTTCTGTGCCGGAAGAGTATAAGCAGGCTTCTTTGGCTTTAGGAACAAATAGCTGGCATACCTTAATTAAGGTTACGCTTCCAGCAGCTTTATCTGGAATTACTGCTGCTGTAATGCTTGGTATGGGTCGGGCTATTGGAGAGACGATGGCTGTTTTAATGGCTACAGGTAATGCTCCCGCATTTCCAAAGAGTTTTTTTGGTTCAATTAGAACATTAACTGCTACAATTGCAATAGAATTAGGAGAGGTACCTTATAATACAACTCACTATTACTCTTTATTTGCAGTCGGTGCTGTATTATTTGTGATGACCTTTATGATTAACTTAGTTTCAGATATAGTTCTCCACAAATATGGGGAGGGTGAAAATTAATGGAAAAAAGTGAAGTGAATCAGGATATAAATCAGCAAGTAGAGAAAGAAGTAAATGTTGGTCAGGTTAAGATGGGAAGTAATGATTTAAAACAAAAGATTGGATTTGCTATTTTAAGGTTGTCTAGTTGGATAATGTTAATTATTTTAGCTGTTATTTTATATGATATCATAACTAAAGGAATTGGAGTAATTAATTTAGAGTTTTTAACTCAATCACCACGTAGGGGAATGACTGAAGGTGGTATTTGGCCAGCAATTATGGGGACGGTTTTTGTAACGATGATTACAGCTATTGTATCGCTTCCAGTAGGTGTTTTTGCTGCAATTTATTTAAATGAATATGCTAGAAAAGGTAAGATAACTAGGTTAATTAGAATGGCGATTAGAAATTTAGCAGGAGTTCCTTCAATTGTTTATGGGCTCTTTGGTTTAGCATTATTTGTTAGTGGTTTAGGATTAGGAAGATCTATTTTGTCAGCAGGTTTAACTTTAGGGTTAATGACTTTGCCAGTTACTATTACAGCTAGTGAAGAAGCTCTTAAAGCAGTTCCTAACTCTTATCGTCAGGGATCTTTAGCTTTAGGAGTATCAAAATGGTATAGTATTCGAACTAATGTATTACCTTATGCTATTCCTGGAATTTTAACTGGAGGTATTTTAGGATTATCGAGAGCTGCTGGAGAGACTGCACCAATCTTATTTACAGGTGCAGCATTTTCCTTACCACGTTTACCAAGCTCTTTATCAAGCCAATTTATGGCATTACCATATCACTTATATATTTTATCAACGCAACATCATAGTATAGAAAAGGTAAGACCAATTGCCTATGGAACGGCTTTAGTTTTGATTACTTTAGTTTTAATTATGAATTTAGGTGCTATCTTAATTCGGGCCAAATTTAGAAATAGTGATAGATAATTGAGGAGGTAATTTTTATGGCTAATGAACAAATTAAACTTATGATTGAGGATTTAGATTTTTATTATGGAGATTTTCAGGTATTAGAGGGTGTATCACTTAAGATACTTGTTAATAAAGTAACAGCTTTAATTGGTCCGTCTGGATGTGGAAAATCAACTTTTTTAAGAACTTTAAATCGAATGAATGATTTAATTGAAGGTACAAAAGTAGATGGAAAGGTTTTATTAGATGGACAGGATATCTATGATAAAGGAGTGGATGTAGTAGGTTTAAGAAAGAAGATAGGAATGGTCTTTCAAGAGCCGAATCCTTTTCCAAAATCGATCTATGAAAATGTAGCTTATGGGCCAAGAGCACATGGTATTAAAGATAAAGATGAACTGGATCACATAGTAGAAGATAGTCTTAAGAAGGCTGCTTTATGGGATGAAATAAATGATAGATTAGATCAATCTGCTATGGGTATCTCTGGTGGACAGCAGCAGAGATTATGTATTGCTCGTGCCTTAGCAGTTAATCCAGATATTTTATTGATGGATGAGCCAACTTCTGCTTTAGACCCAATTGCTACAGCTAAGATTGAAGATCTAATTGAGAATTTAAAAGAGGATTATACAATTGTAATTGTAACCCATAGTATGCAGCAGGCTGCTCGTATTTCTGATTATACTTCTTTCTTCCTGATGGGGGAGATGATTGAATACGGGTTAACAGATAAGCTTTTTGAAAAACCTGAGTATAAGAAGACAGAAGATTATATTACAGGTAGGTTTGGTTAATATCATTGTGATTGAAAGGGGCTGAAAATATGGTAAGAAGTAATTTTGACAAAGATTTAGAAAAGCTTAATCAGGATATTTTGAAGATGGGAAGTATAGTAGAAGAAACAATTTATAAGGCAGTAACGTCTCTAGTGGAACAAGATGTTGAATTAGCCGAGGAAGTAATCAAAAATGATGATCAACTGGACTATTATGAAATTAAGATTGATAAAAAGTGTATTAAATTAATAGCTTTACAGCAACCTGTAGCTAGAGATCTACGCCAGATTGGAATGATTACTAAGATAGCTACTGATTTGGAACGAATGGGGGATTTAGCTTATAATATTGCTAGTATTACTAAAGAGTTGTCGGCGGAAGAATTTATTAAATCTTTGATTGATATTCCACGGATGGCAGAGATTAATCAACAAATGGTGCGAGGGGCTTTAGAATCTTTTGTTAATCTAGATGCAGAGCAAGCAAGAGAGGTAGGAAGAAAAGACGACCAAGTTGATGAATTAGATGATCAAATTATTAGAGAATTATTGACTTATATGATTGAAGATCCAAAAACTATTAAACAAGGAAATAAATTAATGTTTGTTAGTAGATATTTAGAAAGAATTGGTGATCATGTTACTAATATCTGTGAAAAGGTTGTTTATATAGTTACAGCTGAGAGGGTTACCTTTTAAGCTGCAATAGCTAAATCTTAGTCTGGTATTAAACTGGACTAAGATTTTTTTAGTTAAAAGTGAAATTTTAAGTAAGCAATGGTTGGACTTAATAGAGGAGTTTGAATTTGAACCTAGAAAAATAAAGGATAAGTTTTAGATAATATGAAAAAATAATATCTAAATATAGAGGAGTGGATAAGATGAAAGCAGAAATTATTGCTATTGGAACTGAGTTGTTATTAGGACAGATTGTAGATACAAATTCGCAGTGGCTTGCCCAACAGTTGGCTCGAATAGGAATTGACCTGTATTATAAGCAGACAGTTGGGGATAATAAAGATAGGGTTGTAGATATTTTACAGCAGAGCCTTAAACGGGCCAACTTAGTTATTATGACCGGTGGACTCGGGCCAACCCAAGATGACTTAACGCGGGAAGCTATAGCAGAGGCTTTAGATGTGAAGTTAGCAAAAAATGAGCAACTAGCAACTGAGATTGAAGATTTCTTTGCTGAACGAGATTATCAGATGACTGAGAATAATTTTAAACAGGCTTATTTACCGATTGGTGCTGAAGGAATTAGTAATCCACAAGGAACAGCTCCTGGAGTCTTAGTAGAGCAAGAGGGAAAGATTATTGTAGCTTTACCAGGAGTACCACAAGAGATGAAAGTAATGATCCAAGAAGAGATAATTCCTTACTTACAAGATAGTATTTTAGATGATGAAATTATCAAATCTAAGGTGATGAAGCTTTATGGAATTGGTGAATCAAGTTTAGAAGAGGAGATAGCTGATATTTTAGAAGAACAGACCAATCCGACTATTGCTCCTTTGGCTAGCCGAGGAGAAGTTAAATTAAGGCTGACAGCCAAAGCTGATAGCTTAGCAGAAGCAGAGCAGATGATTGCAGAAAAAATAGCAGAGTTAGAAGAGCGAATAGGGGACTATGTTTATGGTTATGATGAAGAAGGGTTAGAGGAGGCTGTAGCTAAATTATTACTCGAACACGGGTTAACTCTTGCCACTGCTGAATCATGTACCGGTGGGCTATTAGGTGCCAGGTTGACCGATGTGTCAGGCAGTTCTGCTTATTTTGAACGGGGAGTAATCAGTTATAGCAATCAAGCTAAACAGGAATTATTAGGGGTAGCAGAAGAGACATTAAGACAGTATGGAGCAGTCAGTAGCCAGACTGCTCAAGAGATGGCATTAGGAATAAAAAAGAGAGCGGGGACGGATCTTGGTTTAGCAATTACAGGAATTGCAGGGCCAACAGGAGGAACACCTCAGAAACCAGTGGGATTAGTCTATATTGCTGTAGCTGATAAAGAGGATGTTACTAGTTATAAGTATCAATTTAAGGGTGGTCGAGAAAGAGTGAAGTTTTTAACTAGTCAGCAGGCTTTAAAATTATTATTAGAATCTAGTAGATAATATAGTTGACAGAGTACAATGTACAATTTAGAATTGACAATTTACAATTAAAGAATTAAGCAATTGAAACAATAAAAAATCTTATAATTATAGAGTACTCTTAGCTAAAAGGAAATATTGGAAGAGTGAATATTTAGTCTCAAGAGGCTTTGCAAATATTGATGGTCTAAGGGTTTGTGGTTTTATGATTTTGAATTTAACTATCAATTATCAATTAGACGGGGGTGTAGAGAAACTTAGTTATCTGCGAAGCACTGTAGTGATAGACTTAAATTTAGCTGAGAGAGTACATAGTTTTAAGGGGGGGAAGGTTTTTAACTGTAAACTGTAAACTGTACACTGATCTTTAGTAGAAAGGATAGACTATAATTATGTTATGTAGTAAAAAATTCTTCTTTAAGCACAAGGAACTTATCTATAAGATAGCGTTGGCGATCTTAACTATCTTATTTCTATTAAACTTTGCAGTCTCAGATACTTATAAATTAGAAGCATTTGAGATAGAACTTGATTTAAATCTATCGACAACTCCTTCTACTATCATTAAATTTCCCCCGATTGGTCAAGTATTTGCTAGAACTCATTTGACTCCTCTTGATTTGACATTGACTTTAGAAGCTATCCATCAAGAGCGATTAGCCGAGATTATTGCTGATGTTACCGATAGTGAGGAGTTATTAGAGTTAATGAGAAGGCGGGCTAAAGCAACTTTAGATTTGTTTGCTCTTAGGTTGGCCCTGATAACAATTTTAGGTGGGATAGTTGGAGCTAGTTTGCGAGGGATCTCTATTAATTCAGTTTTGATTGGGATAATGGTAGCAATTGTAATTGTTTCGGTTCTTTATGTAGGAACGTACCATACTTACGATCTAACAGCTTTTGATGATCCCCATTTTGAAGGAATGTTAGAAGCTGCTCCGTGGATGGTTGGTCTGATACAAGAAGGGTTAGAGAATATTGAACAATTAGGTTCTGAATTTGAGTTGATTGCCTCTAATATGTCTCAATTATTTACTAGAATTGAAGCTTTACAGCCATTGGCCCAGCAAGTTAGTGATCTGCAGGTGCTGCATTTATCAGATATCCATAATAATCCTGTTGGTCTGCAATTTGTACTCCAGATTGCTAATAGTTTTGGTGTTGATCTCTTGGTTGATACGGGAGATATTACTGATTATGGAACACCTTTAGAAGGAGGATTATTAACTAGGATTGAGGAGCTAGATCTGCCTTATGTCTTTATAGGAGGGAATCATGATTCGCCGACTATCATTAACAAGATGAAAGAATTTGAAAATGTAATTGTTTTAGATAATGAAGTGGTAGAAGTAAGTGATCTGACTATTGCAGGCATAGCTGATCCTGCCGCTGAGAGTAATGAGATTAGTCCTGAGATAGAAGATATAGAGAAGTACCAACATAAATTAAAGGAGTTAGTATATGAGCAGGAAGATATTCCTGATATAATAATGACTCATCAGTTGGGAATAGCAGATCCACTCATAGGAGAAGTTCCTCTCTTACTATTATTACATGGTCATACCCATACTTTTAATATTTCTCAAGAGCAGGGAACGACGATTATTAATGCAGGAACGACAGGAGCAGCTGGACTTAGAGGGTTACAACATGAGGAAGGGATTCCTTACTCTGTAGCTTTATTACATTATAATTTAACGGAAGAAGATCAATATAGATTGGACATAGTTGATATTATCAAGCTTTATGATCGTCATGGTGGTTTTATTATGGAGAGAAAATTGATTGGAGATTAATTGGAAGTGGGGAGAGTGAGAGTCTTTATTGCACTAGAGTTAGCAAGAATGTTCAGCAAAAGTTAGAAAAGACTAAAAATATGCTATGAGATTGTTCACAACGTGTTAACTGGGTTAAGTCTTATGATTTTCATCTTAATGCTAGACAGAAAGTGGAGCAGATTTCTATAATCAAGAGTGAATTAACTGCAAGAGGGCCAATTTATACCAGCTTAAGTGAGATGAAGCTGTGAATTTAAGATTGATTTTCAGATCTAGATAACTTATAATTAATGTGTAGCTTATAAAAAGTTTGAGAAATAAAAGGAGTGAAGTAGTATGGCAATAGATGAAAAGAAGAAAGCGTTAGAGAGGACATTAAATCAGATTGAGAAAGAGTTTGGTAAAGGTTCAATTATGAAGTTAGGCGATGCTAAGAAGATGGATGTAGAGACCATTTCGACAGGAGCCCTTTCGCTAGATGTTGCCTTAGGAGTAGGTGGAATTCCTAGGGGAAGAATTGTTGAGGTCTTTGGCCCTGAGTCCTCCGGAAAGACTACTGTAGCTTTACATATGATTGCTGAGGTGCAGAGAGAAGGAGGAGTAGCAGCTTTTATTGATGCTGAACATGCTTTGGATCCTAAATATGCTAAGAATTTAGGGGTCAATATTAAGGAATTATTAGTTTCCCAACCTAATACTGGTGAAGATGCCTTAGAGATCTGTGAAGCATTAGCAAGAAGTGGAGCAGTTGATTTAGTAGTTATTGACTCTGTGGCAGCCTTAGTACCTAAAGCAGAAATTGAAGGTGAAATGGGAGATGCTCATGTTGGATTACAGGCTCGTTTGATGTCACAAGCAATGCGGAAGTTGTCAGGGGTGTTGAGTAAATCTGATTGTACTTGTATCTTTATTAACCAGATTAGAGAGAAAGTAGGAGTTATGTTTGGGAATCCAGAAACGACTTCTGGAGGACGAGCTCTTAAGTTTTATTCTTCAGTTCGGTTAGATATTAGAAGAAGACAGACAATTAAAGATGGTGATGACTATAAAGGTAATCGTACTAAAGCTAAAGTAGTTAAAAATAAGGTTGCCGCTCCGTTCAAGACAGCAGAATTTGATATTATGTATGGAACAGGGATCTCTGAATCTGGTTGTATTTTAGATATGGGAGTAGAATATGACGTGATTGACCGAGCTGGTTCTTGGTACTCTTATGGAGATGACATCAGACTGGGCCAAGGAAGAGAAAACTCTAAGGAATTTTTAGAAGAAAACCCAGAAATAATGGAAGAGGTAGCAGAAAAGATCAAAATTAAATTAGGTTTAATTGCTGAAGAAGATTCTGATGTGGAGTTGGTGGATAATAAAGAAGAAGAAAAAGATGAGCAATTAGAAAAGGAATCTGCTTAAAGAAAAGACCCTTCATCATGAAGGGTCTTTTGGTTGTGGAGGGGTAGTAAATGATGAATTCAATTGGAAAGATTACAAAGATAGAGCAGCAGAAGAATAATCAAGAGCGTTGTTCTATTTTTTTAGATCATCAATTTTTAGTGGGGATCAATGCAGAGTTGATCTATAAGTTGAAATTAAATGTTGGCGATCAGGTAACGGAAGATTTATTAAATCAACTATTAGATGAAGAAAATTTATTACAGGCTAAGCAAGCTGCTTTTAATTTATTGTCATATCGCCAACGTAGCCAACAGGAGTTGGAGGATAGATTGGCCCGCAAAGGGTTTGAGTTTGGTGTGATTGAACAGGTGATTGAAGTTTTAAATAGATTAGACTATCTTGATGATCGAGAGTTTGCTAATAATTGGATTAAAGATCGCAAGCGGAAGAAGTTTGGCCCGTGGCGAATAAAAAGGCAGTTACAGGAAAAAGGAGTAGCTACTAATATTATAGAAGAAGAACTAAGTAAGGAGTATGATTTTGAATTAGAATGTGAACTTGCTTTTGAATTGGCTAGAAAGAAGAGTGATCGCTATCGAGGATTGGACTCTAGAGAGCAGAGGTATAAATTAGGACAAGTATTAAAGCGAAAGGGTTTTTCTTTTGAAGCGGTTAACTTGGTGTTAGATAAGTTAGAGATTGGCTGAAAGGGGGAGTGAGATGAAGTTACTGATAATGACCGATACCCATATTAGAGGAACGACTCCTAGTCGCAGAATGGATAACTTTAAGGAAACACTACTTAAAAAATTAAAGGAAGTAGGGCAGATAGCGGTTGAGGAAGAGGTTGATTTTATTTTGCATGGAGGGGATTTATTTGATCGACCTGATACAGCTCCTTCTGTAGTCAATGAGTTTATCGAGGTGTTGTGTAGTTATCCTGTCCCAATTTATTTGGTAGCTGGGAATCATGATTTATTTGGTCATAATCCTGAGACTCTACCACGAACGATGTTAGGAGTATTAGTTGCTTCAGGTGTTGTTAATTTGGTATCAGAAGAGCCTATCTTGTTAAGCAAAGATGGGATTGATTTGCAGTTGACCGGTAAGAGCTTTGATTATGAGGTTGACTGTAAAGATACAACTGCTTATAGTGTTGAAAAAGCAAAAGATGTAGATTATGCTTTGCATTTAGTTCATGGGATGTTACTGAAGAAGCCTTTTTTTGATCAAGGTTATACCTTAATTGAAGATGTTGAGACTGAAGCTGATTTAACAGTTGTTGGGCATTATCATTTAGGCTTTGATAAACTTGAATTTGAGGGGAAGAAATTTTTAAATCCAGGGGCCTTAGTGCGTGTTAGCGCTGATTTAAAAGAGATTAATAGACAGCCTCAAATAGCACTGGTTGACTTTAAAGAAGATGTCGATATTCAGTTAAGAGAATTAGAAACTGCTCTTAAAGGGGAGGAAGTTTTAGATAGAAGTGAGATTGAAGATATTAAATTTAGGGAGAAAAAATTGGCTAATTTTATTCGGGAAGTTAGAGCAACTGAGGAGTTTAAGGTCTTTTCTAGCACTGATATTCTGGATGAACTGGCTACTAATCATCAGCTAGAATCAGAAGTGGTTGCTGAAGCAAGAGAAAGAATCAGTCAAGCACAAGAGAGGCTAGGAGGTGAATAATTGATGCAGAAGATAAGGGCGATTGAGATTAAGAATTTTCAATCTCACGCTGATTCTAGGTTGGAGTTTGAGGAGGGTTTGAATGTAATTACAGGTCCTTCAGACCAAGGGAAGTCAGCTATTATTAGAGCTTTAAGATGGGTCTTATATAATGAGCCCCGCGGAACCGATTTTATTAGAACAGGTACTAATGCTTGCCAAGTGACTATAGAATTGAACAATGACTTTAAGATTACTAGAAAAAGGACTAAAAAGGAGAATAGGTATGAAGTGATTACTCCTACTGGAGAAAACCATGTCTTTGAAAAGATAGGAAGTAAGGTGCCTCAAGAGGTAAAAGATATACATGGAATGCCTAAAATTGAACTTGATAGTGATTTGGAAACAACATTGAATTTAGATTATCAATTGGACGGGGCTTTTTTGTTAAATGCCAGTGGTTCGACCAGGGCCAAGGTATTGGGTAGATTGATTAAGGTACATATTGTTGATGCTGCTATTAGAGATACCGGAAAAGATCTAAGAGAATTAAAGCAGGAGCAAAAGAGGGTTGAGCAGGAGTTGGTAGAGCTTGACAATAAGTTAGAAGAATTTAGTGATTTACCTTCTTTAGCCGCGGAAATTAAACAGCAAGAGCAATTGTTAGTTCGAATCAAGGAAGTTAATAACAAATTAAAAAAATTTAAAACTATTCACCAGCGAATAAATTCGATTAATCAAGAATTAAACAAATGGGAAAAAATTAATCAAAAATTAGGTAATTTAGCAAAGATAGATAATATGTATGATAAAATAGTAGCTAAAATAGAGCAATTGCGAGTACTAAAGCAATTAGTTAAGCGGCAAGATAAGGTAGAGTACAAATTGGGGTATGGGGTTAATTATTTAAAGAAATTTAAAGGAATTAACCACATTGAGCAGATTCATGAGCAATTACAACAAAAGCAGGATCGATATTATCAATTCAAGAGATTTTTAACTAAGTATGATCGAATTAATGATCAGATAGAACAGAATAAAAATTTAATTGAACAGATGGGTGGAATTGAGAAAAGTAGTCAAATTTTAGATAAGAAACTAGTAGTAAATAGTAAGAAGATAGAATCATTATTACAACTTAAAGGTAATTTAGCTAAAATTGAAGGGTTAATCGAGCAGGAACAAAAGTTACTTGATTTATTACCAGCAGCTGAACTATTAAGTGGAGTTGGGAATGGATTGGTACAAAATTATAAAAAATTAGAGCAATTAAATGATTTGGCGACTAGAAAAGAGAATATTACAAGTAGAATTAATGAGACCAAAGAGGAATTACAGCAAAGAAAGCAAGAGAATCAAGAATTAGTAATAAAGTATAGTAAAAAATTAAAAGCAATGGGTAAATGTCCAACCTGCTTTAATCCTGTTGATCAGCAGGTGATTAAGGGAATTGTTAGTAATTATAAGTATAAGGGGGATCAAGATGGAAGAGTATAAAGCTGAAATTGATAAATTAAAGAAGCGATTAAATACTGCTAAAAATCTGAAGGTGAAAGCTGAGACTAGAATGGAGGAGTTGAAGAAACAGCAGCAAGAATTATTAGAAGAAATTAAGGAGTATGATATAGAACCTGAAAATTTAGAGCAAGAGATTGAAAAATTGGAAGGGGAATTGGAGAGTTTACTTGCTGAAGCAGATCAATTATTACCAGATGATGATATTTTGCAAGGCAAGGTGAGCTAAGATGGAGGTTGAAGGGTTCTTAGATAGATTAGAAGTTAATCTGCAGCAGAAAAAGTCTGATTATAATCGCCGGCAAGGAAAAAAAGAGCAACTTCTGGAAGTAAAGCAACAGAAAAAAGATGACTTAGAGCAGATTAAAGTTGAGCGAGATCTATTAGATAAGGTTAATGTCTTATTACAGGAGACTTCAGAGTATGCTAGGGAACAGGCTAAGCAACAGATAGAGGCTTTAGTAACCCAAGCCTTACAGTATGTATTTGGAGAGGAGTTCAGCTTTGAAATCGAGCTTAAAAACCATAGAAATCGACCTTGGGCTGAATTTTATGTTCTCTCTCAACGGGGAGATTATAAATTAAGAAATAAACCTCAAGATGCTAGAGGTGGGGGAGTAGTCGATGTGGTTTCGTTGGCTTTACGGGTAGCTATTTTGCAGTCCTATCAACATCCACCATTGGTTGGTCCTCTAGTTTTGGATGAGCCGGCTAAGCATGTCAGTGAGGAGTATATTGTTAATGTAACCCAATTTTTAAAGAAAGTAAGTGAGATGTTTGCTAGACAAGTTATAGTTGTAACTCACCAGTGCCATTTAAGCCAAGTAGCTGATAAATCATTTAGAGTAGAATTGGCGGGAGAAGAAAGCCAGGTAACAACTGATATTATATCTTGACATAGTTAGATGAAAAAGATAAAATGTAAGCAGAGTACTTTTTATTTTGGGACTTTATTTATAAGACTCAGAATTGGATTGACTATAGGTTGGCCCTACAAAGCTAAAATAGCAACTTTGATTTTAAGATTAATAATCGAGATATATTTAACTTGACAATTAAATAGGAAATGGAGGTGAGACATATTGACAAGTTTTTTGATAATTATTAGTGGGTTAATAATAGGAACTATTATTGGCTTTATAATTAGAAAATATATTGCAGAAAGTAAGATTGAATCTGCTGAAAAAGAAGCTGAAAAGATTAAAGATAATGCTACAAGAGAAGCTGAGTCTATCAAAAGAGAAATTTTAGTAGAAGCTAAAGAGGAAGCACATGAAATTAAAGAAGAAGTTGAGCAAGATTGTAGGGAACGCCGAAATGAGTTACAAGAGTTTGAAAAGAGGTTATTAAAGAAGGAAGAAAATTTAGAGAATAAAGCTGATAATTTGGCTAAAAAGGAAGACATTATTAGGAAAAGAGAGACAGATACCAAGCAAAAGAAGGAAGAAATTGAGCAGTTACATCAGAAGCATATTAATCGCTTAGAAGAGTTGTCTGGCTTGACAACTGAAGAAGCTAAAGAGTTATTATTAAATCGAGTGCGAGATGAAATTGAACACGAAACAGCTAAAATGATTAAAGAGTTAGAAGCTCAAGCTAGAGAAGAGGCAAATAAAAAGGCTAAGGAGATAATTTCATCTGCTATTCAAAGGTGTGCTGCGGATCATGTGGCTGAGACAACCGTTTCTGTTGTATCTTTACCTAACGATGAAATGAAAGGACGAATTATTGGTAGAGAAGGAAGAAATATTAGAGCTTTAGAAAGTTTAACAGGAATTGATTTAATTATTGATGATACTCCAGAGGCAGTTGTCATATCTGGATTTGATCCGATTAGACGAGAGATTGCACGTATTGCTTTAGAAAAATTAATTGTAGATGGAAGAATTCATCCAGCTCGAATTGAAGAGATGGTTGAAAAAGCTAAGGAAGAAATTAATGATACAATTTATGAAGTTGGAGAACAAGCAACTTTTGATATTGGGGTTCACGGGTTAAATAATAAAATCATAAAGTTATTAGGTAGATTGAAATATCGTACAAGCTATGGACAGAATGTTTTACAACATTCTATTGAAGTTTCTCATTTAGCTGGAGTTATGGCAGCAGAAATAGGAGCGGATATTAATGTAGCTAAAAGAGCAGGTCTATTGCATGATTTAGGAAAAGCAATCGATCATGAAGTTGAAGGTCCACATGCTAAAATTGGAGCTGATATAGCGAAAAAGCATGGTGAATCAGAAAAGATACTTCATGCAATTGCTGCTCATCATGATGATGTTAAAGCTGATTCGATTGAGGCTGTTTTAGTTGCTGCGGCTGATGCTGTTTCTGCAGCAAGACCTGGAGCGAGACGTGAAACGCTTGAGTCTTATGTTAAGAGATTAGAAAATTTAGAGAATATAGCTGATTCGTTTAATGGAGTTAATAAAGCTTATGCTATTCAGGCCGGACGGGAGATTAGAATTATGGTAGAGCCTGACCGAGTTGATGATGCTAAAGCAAGTAAGTTGGCTTATAATGTCTCTAAGAAGGTTGAGGATGATTTAGAGTATCCAGGTCAAATTAAGGTAACAGTAGTGCGTGAAACAAGAGCAGTAAATTATGCGAAGTAATAAATAATAAGGGGCGATCACTTTAAAGTGATCGCCCCTTATTATTTATTACAATTAAGTTCTAGGCTGAGTTTAAGGTTAAGCCAACCATTAGAATCAATAAGGTCTTAGATTTTACTTAAACTTAGATTTAACCTTAAACTTAATATCAATTAATGTAAAATTAATTGATAATTAAAATAAAAGTTATAATTTTCAATTTGATTTTATATTATTTAAGCAGGATTTGCTGAGTTTAATGCAGAATAATATATATTGAAACCTAAAAGGAGTGGTAGTAAATGAAGGCAAATAAACAAACTAATAAATCAGACAGTAGTATAGAGCTATTGACTTCTATTTTATTGAAGTATCCGGTGATAAATACTGTAAATATTAATTTAGAAGAGAGAGAGTTAGAGATATCTTTTTTGATTGAGGATTCAATAACTGATATCAATTGGAAAAAAGAACAAGATTATTTAATGCGGAATTTTAATTTATTCAATAAATTTCAAAAAAATAATATCAATGATATTAATTTACAGATAAATAGAGAAAGTTATTCTGAATTGAGTAAGATAAATTTAGTTAGAAACTTAAATGAATTATCACAACAAGAAATAGACTTTATGATTAAATTAATCAAGGAAGTTTTTGGAGAAATGTTATTAGAAAACCAATTACATAATCAAAATTTCTCCTTTGATTTAGCTGATTCTATTGATGGGATGTTAGCTCAAATCGAGCAGTTAGAATATAGAGAGAAATATTTAGGGTTTAGAGAAGAGGATAGAATCTTAGTTTTTAATAAAAATAAGTAAAAGACACATACTTTTTGTCGTTTTGGGTACAAATAAGAGAGGGGAATTGATGTGAAAGTGTTGATGATTGGCGATATAGTAGGAAGAGCAGGTAGAAGAGCAGTCAGGGAATTATTGCCTGTAATTAAGGAAGATTATGAAATTGATTTTGTGATTGCTAATGGAGAAAATGCAGCAGGGGGTTTTGGTTTGACTGCAGCAGTAGTAGAAGAATTGATCAAGTATGGAATAGATTTGTTGACAACCGGCAATCACACTTGGGATAATAAAGAAATTTTTGAATTTATTGATCAAACTGAAAGAGTAATTAGACCTTATAATTATCCGACTCGAGTACCAGGATTTGGAATTAAGACTATTGATAAAGAAGGTTTGAGTTTAGGAGTTATTAATTTGATCGGTAGGGTTTATTTAGGGGATTATGATTCTCCTTTTCGTTCTTTAGATCAAGCTGTAGAAAAGATTAAAGATCTGGTGGATGGAATTGTTGTTGATTTTCATGCTGAAGCTACTTCGGAGAAGGAAGCGTTAGGGTGGTATGCTGATGGTAAAGTAGGAGCAGTTGTGGGAACTCATACTCACGTTCAAACGGCTGATGAAAGGATCTTGTCTAATAATACAGCGTATATGACTGATTTAGGATTGACGGGAGCTATAGATTCAATCCTGGGAATGAATATTGATGAACCGTTAGAGAGGTTTTTAACTCAAATGCCACAAAGGTTTAAAGTGGCTACTGGAGATACTCAATTATGTGGTTTAATGGTAGATATTGATGATAAAACAGGAAAATCTAATAGAATTAAGAGAATTAAAAGAATACATAAGCTTAATAGTTAATAAATTGGATAAAAGGAATAAATTTTTATTGTTTTTGAAGGAATAATTTTGTAAATATTGAAATAAGTATACAAGTGAAATGAAAAAAAGGAGGTATTTTACATGGAAGTACTAAGGGTATCATCTAGTTCAAGTCCAAATTCAGTAGCTGGAGCTCTAGCGGGAGTTTTAAGGGAAAGAGGTGGAGCAGAGCTTCAAGCAATAGGAGCTGGAGCATTAAATCAAGCGGTTAAAGCAGTAGCTATTGCCAGAGGGTTTGTAGCACCAAGTGGTGTTGACTTGGTCTGTATTCCAGCTTTTACTGATATTGAGATCGATGGTGAAGAGAGAACGGCTATTAAATTGATTGTAGGGCCAAGGTAAGTTTCAATATAATTAAATAATTAGTAAATTACGGAAAATAAACGACCCACAATTCTGATGATTCAGAGTTATGGGTCGTTTGTTTATTATCATTACGGAAACTATGCTTTTTAGAGGTTATGGATAATTTTTAAGTTTATGTGTATTGATTTTACTTAAACTTATCCTTAAGCTTAGATTATGATTGGAAGTCATTTTGTTTTTAATAGAGGGATATTTTTTAGTTGAATAATTTTTATTGTTTAGATAAAACTAGATATTGATAAGTCAATAATTGAAACTAGAAGTAATTTGAAATGGAGGGGTTAATAAAAATGCCAGTTGGGATTATAATTTTAATTGTAATACAAGTTTTAATTTATTTTGGTGTTGCTGAAGAGATGCTTAATGAAATGGGATTAACTACAGGTACGGCTGTTCTTTTTTTAACTTTAATGATTCTAGGTAGTTTTGTCGATATTCCAATTAGTAGTTCACCAGTAATTACTCTTAATGTTGGAGGTGCAATTCTTCCTATTGTTTTGGCCCTGTATATTTTATTTAACGTAGAAGAAAAGAGAATTATATATAGAACTTTGTTAGCTGTTTTGATTGCTGGTGGGGTAATTTATGGTGTCAATACATTATTTCAATTTGAAGAAGGTCATACTTTATTTGATATTAATTATTTATATCCACTTATCGCTGCAGTAGTTTCATACTTAATTGCCCGTTCAAGAAGAGCGGCTTTTATTACAGGGGTGTTAGGTTTTTTAATGTATGATTTGATCCATCTGGGTAGAATTACTTTAGGTGGTATACCAGGAGAAGCGGAGATTGGTGGAGCTGGTGCTTTTGATGCAATAGTGCTCAGTGGGATTTTTGCTGTCTTATTAGTAGAGATATTTGGTGAAATAAGAGAAAGACTGGCAACAGGTGGTAGTGAAGGTGAAAGGGACAGAGATAATAGAAGGAAATTTGATCGGAAGTTGGTTAATTCTGAATTTGGAGAATTAGGTTATAAAAATAAAGAAGAAGAGCAACAAGAAAAGCGAGGTGAAGATGATGAATAAAAGAATGTCCTATAAGGTAATAATGACTTTAGCAATTTTTTTGATTATTAATTTAGCAATAATGCCGAATTCTTTTGCTCATCTTGCTGAAGAAGGTTATTTTAATGTGATAGATGAGGAGACAGAGGAGGTTGTCTTTAGTACTGCTAAGAGTATTAGTGTTAATGATTATTTTATTACACAGGATAATAAACAATATAGAATTATTGAGGTTGATACAGAGCAGGGAGAAGGAGTTGCTGAGTTTGAAGAAGAGGTTGAGCTATTAGAAGGTAGAGATGATATTGTAGCTTTGACACAAGGGTTACTTGCTCAGCAAGAAGATAGAATGATTGGGATGTATAATACTCATAATCCGGAGTCATATGTACCAGAGAGTGGAACCGAAGCTAAGCCTGGTGAGGGAGATATTTTTCCAGTTACAGAGAGATTGAAAGGGAGCCTAGAAGAAAAGGGAATAGAGGTAGTTCATGATAGATCATATCATGATCCTATTGATGGTGGTGCTTATCAACGTTCAAGACCTACTGCTAAAAAGTTGGCCCAGCAGGCCCCCGATACAATCTTAGATATTCACCGTGATGGTGTTCCTGATCCTGAAGAATACCTAACTACTATTAATGGGGAAGAAGTAGCTCAAGTTAGATTGGTAGTAGGACGACAAAACCCAGGGATGGAAGCTAATGATGAATTTGCTAAGCAGATTAAAGCAGTTGCTGATGAATTATATCCAGGGTTAATTAAAGATATCTTTTATGCGGATGGGACTTACAATCAAGATTTATCCCCACGGGCAATGTTGTTAGAGTTTGGAACCCACACTTTATCCAGGGAAAAGGCTGCTGCTAGTACGGTATATTTTGCTGATGTTATGGAACAGTTATTATATGGTGGTGTCGATGGAGAAGGTTTACAGGATGAAGCTGCACAATCTACAGGTGCTCTCAGATCGGTTGGAATTATTTTAGCTATTGTACTAATTGGTGGAGCAATCTTACTTGTAATTAATGCAGGAAGTATTGAAGGTGCAATAGATAGGATTAAAAACTTAGGTGGATTAGGAAGTTCGTTAGGGATCAAGAACGAAGACGATGATGATGAGTAGAAGCGGGGGATAAAATGGATGGATATGAGCAGATGATCTTGTTAGGTATTGGTCTGGGTACCTTGGTTAGAATGATAGAGTTAAGGATTGATTATAGACAATATCCAGGATATCCTCATGGTTATGTTGTTCATTCGACCTTAGGGTTTATTGCTGCTGCTTTAGGAGCATTGGTTATTCCAGCTTTATTAGAAGAAAATTATGTTGCAGTTACAATTTTAGGAGCAGCAGCTCAACAGTTTCAAAATATCAGAACAATGGAAAGAGATTTTTTGACTGAAATTGAGACAACAGAATTGGTACCACGCGGAATAGCATATATAGAGAATATAGCTAAGGTTTTTGAAGCGAGAAATTATTTAGCAATGATGACTGCTTTTTTTACAACAATCGGATATTATTTTTTAAATCTAATCGGAGGATTGATAGTTGGTGGGCTGACTGCTTATTTTTTAGATAAAATTATGGTTCAAAAGACTGTAGGGAATATTGCTAATATAAGAGTAGCTGATTTAGAGTTTTCTGGGCCAACAGGAAGTAATATTGGGGTTGAAGGTGTAGTGATGATGAATGTAGGGTTGAAGGAAGCTTTAGAGCAGTGGAAGAAAGCTGGGATAGGTATTGCAATTGAACCCAAAGATGATGATGCTCGGGCTACTTTAGCTAATATTGGACAACGCCAAGCAATTGTTCATGATGTAGCAAATCAGTTAGGGGTTAAATTAGATATTGGGGTTGTTGATTATACTCCTTTAGCTAGATTAAATTTAGATACGGGGAGAGTTTACATGATTATTATCCCTATTGAACCTGATGAAGAATGTGTCAAACAAGCAGTCAGTTCTACTCCAATCTTGGAAGAAGCGCGAAGAAGACCTTTACAGTCAAAAGCAGGTAGTGCAGCTGCAGATTAGGGAGGTTTTTATGGAAACCAAAGATTTAAAAGCTTTTGTGATGAAAAAAGAGAATAAAGAAAAGATTGAGAATGGAGGGACTCCAGTCTTTTATGCTAGTGATGATGACGAGTTAGAATATATTGCTATGTTAATGGCTCGTATAACAGATACTATGGCACATGATTTAGGGAATGGAGTTTATATCTTAATTAATCATTAGGAGCACATTATATGAAAATTATTTATTATGGTGAGTATAGTTTAGGACTACCATTAATAGTAGCTTCCTTTTATCTAGGTATTATCAATACTAAGGAAGAATTAGAAGATAAATTAACAATGTTTGAATTAAATAATGAACAGAATAGCGGTGAGTTAATCTCTATAGGAATTGATGAATTAGGAAATGAAGTCTTTGTTTTAGGATGTAAAGATCAAGTGTCGCTTGTAAAAAGGATGTTATTAGGTTTTAAAGAGATTTTTATGTTAGACAATGAAGTATTATTAATAGAGACTACTCCTTTCAATAACTCATTAATCAAAATAGGCAAAATATTAATAAAGCTTGGTTTTGGTAGCTTTGGATTTTCAGTTGTTAAGTCGGGAATTAAGTCGGATTACGCTCAGATAAAACAGCAAGCAACTAAAATTAAAGAAAGGATAACTAATTAAGGTGAAGGTTATATATTATTGTTATGGAAGTGCCCATACTTCAGTTTTAGCTGCTGCTCTTCATGTAGGTCTATTACCATTACAGGAAAAAGCAGATAGTGAAGCAATTAAAAATCTACCTCATTATGATCAAATAGAGTCTGAACAAATAGGTTCACCGATCTTTTATGGTGAAGATGAATTAAAGAATCAAGTCTACATTTTGGGATTGGGTGGGCAGAGAGAGTTAATGAAACAGATACTATATAATTATCTTGAATTGTGTGGAATTAATACTGCAGATATTATGTTAGTAAGTGCTTTAGTTCATGCTAATTTTTGGACAAAGATTGGAGGTTTTTTATCTAGAAGATGTGGTATAGTTGCCTTAGGTAGACCATTGACTATTTATTCGTTGTTACAAGAATATGATTGTTATGTGAATTTAGTTTCAAATGTGAAGCAGAGATTAAAGCAGATAGCTGAAACCGACTAGTTTAAATCTTTAAACTAGTCGGTTTGCTTATCTAAGTTGTATTACAATTATGGTGTGATCTGTTGCGATATGAAAAGTATCGCCTAGTATTGTGAAGACAATCTACAATAACTAAAACTGAAAGACTGTAACAGTCAAATGATAGGGTAACGCCTTGAAGGGCTGTCATTGATACTCCGAACTGCATTATTT
>NZ_JALKBX010000040.1 GCF_023227745.1 Natroniella acetigena
ATTTCAAAAATTGACCTTGGGGAAACTATACCCTAAAATTAAGTTCCAAATTTTTACTTGACATAGGACGTCTATATATCAATTTAATTTTAAAAGTGCAGTTATATAAAAGAGCTATCTTAAATTTTTAAGATAGCTCTTTTATAATTGTTTTTGCTTAATCTTAACCTTAACCTAAAGTGAGCTAATGCCCACTTTGTTCATAAATTTTAATTAATCAGGAAGGAGTTGGCTATTAAATCACGAATTATTCAATAAGAAAGGTTTTAAATTTAATTTGACTATTTTTTTAATTAAAAGGAGGAGCTATAATGGATGCTGATACAGAACAAGTAATTGTTTTTGATATAGGGAGTGAAAAGTTTGGAGTTAAGATTACTAAGATACATGAAATTGTGCGGATGAAAGAGATAACTGAGCTTCCTAATAGTTCAAAATATATGGAGGGGATCATTAATTTAAGGGGAGATATTGTTTCAGTAATTGATCTGCGAAAGAGATTTAACCTTGAACAGATAGTAGATACTAATGATACCCGAATTATTGTTGTTGATTTTGAGGACCAAGATGTAGGTTTAGTTGTTGATAATGTCTCTGAAGTATTACATATTAAAATGAGTGATGTTGATCTTCCACCAAAAAGTATGGCGGGCATTAAGGAGGATTATTTGAAAGGAATTGTTAAGGTGGATGAGGATATAATTATTTTATTGGACTTAGATAATTTATTAAGTTCTAAGGAGAATATCCAGCTAGAGAAGGAAAATTAATAATTTGGTTAATTTTAGGAAGGGGGATGCCACTAATGGATATGAATGACTTTCAGGAGTTATATGCTAGTGAATCACGTGAACATTTAGATATACTAAATGATGCTTTATTGACTTTAGAAAATGATCCTGAAAATATGGAAATGATTAACGAATCCTTTAGAGCTGCTCATACACTTAAGGGTATGGCAGGAACAATGGGGTTTGAAAGGGTTAGTAGGTTGGCTCATGCGATGGAGAATATTTTAGATCTGTTAAGAAATGGAGAGATAGAGGTCAATACAGAAGTTATCAATCTATTATTCAGATCAATTGATACTTTAGAGTTATTAAGTAGCAATCCTGATGAGGTAGAAGATTTGGATGAGTTGATTACTGAATTAAAGTCATTTTTAGAAATTAGAAAGATAAAAGCTGATAACGAGGAGCAAGAATTTGTTTCTTTTAGTTCCCAAGAAGATGTTGATTTTGATTTGAGTGATGATGAGTTGAAGATTATCTCTGATAATCCTGGTAATCCAATGATAATTAGGATTGAATTAGAGGATGACTGTGTCTTTAAATCTTTACGAGCTGATATGGTTTTTGAATCGTTAGAAGAATATGGAGAATTAATTAAAGCTAATCCTGCTATTGATAAGATTAGAAAAGAAGAGTTGGATGAAATATTTCAGATACTCTTTTTAACGATTGAAACAGAAGAAATCATTGCCCAATCTTTAAATAATATCTCTGAAATTGAAGAGATAGAAATAACAGTAGTTGATGAGATTGAGCAGTTAGAAGATATCAGTCAACCAGAAGAGAAAGAAGAGGATGTTGCTGGGTTAGAAGATAATAAAAGTGATCAAACTAATTCTAAGAAAAACACTAATGTTAAATCGTTATCGAAGAGATTGAAAGCTAACAATACTATTCGCGTTGATGTAGAACGATTAGATTCATTGATGAACTTAGTAGCAGAACTAGTAATTAAGAGGACTCAAGTAGAATCAGTAGGAGAGAGTTATAATTTAGATGAGTTAAATAAGAAGTTAAAGCCGTTAAGTAAGGTAACGACTGAATTACAGAATTCAGTTATGGAGATGAGAATGGTTCCGATCAGCTTAGTCTTTAATCGTTTTCCGAGATTAGTTCGTGATCTTGCTCAAGATCTTGATAAAGATATTAACTTGGTAATTGAAGGAGAAGAGACTGAGTTAGATCGAACTATTATTGATGAGATAGGTGATCCTTTAGTTCATATGGTAAGAAATGCTATTGGACATGGGATTGAGGATCCTGATGAAAGAGAGAGGTTAGGCAAAGATAGAGAAGGGTTAATTAAATTATCGGCATTTCATGAAGGAAATAATGTAGTAATCCAAATTCAAGATGATGGTCAAGGGATTGAACCAGAACTGATTAAAAAGAAAGCAATTGAGAAAGGTGTTGTTACTTTATCAGAATTAGAATCAATGTCTGATGAAGAAATTATTAACTTGATTTTTGCAGCTGGATTTAGTACTAATGAAGAAGTGAATGATGTTTCTGGTAGAGGAGTGGGCATGGATGTTGTTAAGAATAAAATAGAGTCTTTGAGTGGCTCAGTTGATATAGAGTCAAAAGTAGGTAAAGGTTCTACCTTCACAATGAAATTACCATTGACATTATCGATTATTCAGGGCTTTTTGATCAAGGTTGCTGATCAAAAATATGTAATTCCACTGGAGTCAATTCAAGAGATAGTCGATGTTAATCCTGATGATGTTCAGACGATTAGACAAGAAGAGGTTATTCATCGTCGTGGTTCTGTGATTCCATTGATCTCGTTGTATGATAAACTTAATAAAGAAGAGCCGGATCAGGCTAAGCAAGAAATTTCTACAGTTATTGTTGGAGTAGGTAATGATTATTATGGGTTAATGGCTGATTCTATAATTGGTCAACAAGAGGTTGTAATTAAGAGAATTAATGATTTATCAGGAAATTTAGAAAAGATTGCAGGTGGTGCTATTTTAGGTGATGGTAGTATAGCATTAATTATTAATGTGGAAGAAATAACAACTAGCTAGGAGGGATCTCGGTGGTAAAAACAATTTTAGTTGTTGATGATGCACAGTTTATGAGAACTATGTTAAAAAAATTAATTGAGGAAAATGGTTATGAAGTGGCTGATGAAGCTGTTAATGGTCAAGAAGCAGTGGAAAAGTATAAAGAAGTAGACCCAGATTTGGTAACAATGGATATTACAATGCCTAAGATGGATGGAATTGAAGCAATTAGAGAGATTATGGATTATGATCCAAATGCTGATATAATTGTTTGTAGTGCGATGGGCCAAAAACCGATGGTGGTTGAGTCATTAGAGGTTGGGGCCAAGGATTTTATTGTTAAACCGATCAAACCTGAAAAGGTTAAGGATTCATTAAATAATATTTTAGGTTAATAATGGAGGTGACGAAGTGGCTTCCATAGAGGTATTAGTCGTAGATGATTCTGCTTTTATGCGAAAGGTTGTCAGTAATTTATTAGAAGAAGAGGAAGATATCAAAGTTATTGATAAAGCTAGAAATGGAGCCGATGCATTACGTAAAATTGAACAGCAAACACCTGATGTAGTTACTCTTGATGTAGAGATGCCTAAGATGGATGGATTAGAGTTTTTAGAACGATTGATGGCTAAATGTCCCATTCCAGTGGTAATGTTAAGTAGTGTAACTACTAAACAGAGTAAGACAACCATTAAAGCTTTAGAATTGGGTGCTTTTGATTTTATAACTAAACCTTCTGGTTCTATTTCTTTAGATATTGATAAAGTCCAACAAGAATTAATTCAAAAGGTAAGATTGGCTGCAGATTCTAAAGTTAAAAAGAAGATCAAGCGTCAAATAAAGGTTGAGCAGAAGAAAAAAACAGATACTGTGTCAGTAACGAGACAAAAAAGAAAGACTCGTAACAGAGCAGGTGAGCAAAAGGTAGTGCTAATCGGGGCTTCTACTGGAGGGCCAAGGTCATTAAAGGAAGTGGTAACTACGTTACCTGCTGATCTGAATGCTACGGTGTTGATTGTGCAGCATATGCCGGCAGGTTTTACAAAGTCGTTGGCCCAAAGGTTAGATAAATTATCTAAAATAGAGGTTAAGGAAGCTGAGGATGGTGATCAATTAATAGCAGGACAAGCTTTAGTTGCTCCAGGAGATTATCATTTGACAGTCAAAAATGGTAAGGTGGAGCTGTCTCAATCTGAAAAGGTACATAATGTTCGACCTGCTATTGATAAAACAATTGCTTCTCTTGTCCGAGAATACCAAGAGTCACTGATTGGTGTACTATTGACAGGAATGGGCAAGGATGGCGCTAAAGGTTTAGGATTAATTAAGGAGTTTGGAGGGCAGACAATAGCTCAAGATGAGAAAACTTCAGTAGTCTATGGTATGCCGAAAGTAGCTTATGAATCAGGAGTAGTTGATACTGTAAAGCCGCTCTATCAGATTGGCGAAGAGATTATTAAGAAGGTAGAAGGGTAAGGATTAAGGTTAAGTTTGAGTCTGAGTAAGATCTTAAAAGTAATACAGAGCAAAAGAGAGCTTAGGGTGATGTCACCTTAGCTCTCTTTTTGATTTGATTTCAGAGTTAAACAATATTGATATTTAGTGGCACTTTGCCACTAAATATCAGTGTACAGTTTACAGTTGATATGGTTTCTATGGTTTTCACGAAAGGTCTTGACGAAGACCTGTAGGGACGGTTGACAGTGGATAGAAAAAATCTAAGAGCGGATTTTTTCATCACGAAGGGTTTAAAGAACCCGAAGGAAAACCATTATAATCTTAAATCAAAATCACTCTAAACCTGCCAACATAAGACATTTCAGAGGTCTTAATTTTTTAAGGTTTTGATCTTAACTGTAAACTGTTCACTGTACACTGTCAACTCAATAATGTGGCACTTTTGTGCCACATTATTGTAATTTAAGCTTCTTCATCAACGGCAGGTAATTTAAAGATCTGATTCAATTTAATATCTGCTGAGTCGAATTGAGAATACATTGAGCCTAGACGTTTGGTTTCTGTGATTTCTGCAACTTCTTTTTGGATTAGAGTTCCATCACTACTGACAACCATGATCTGGTCATTGCGTTTAGCAGCGATAATATTCAATAATTGATAATCATCACTGGATAAAGTCTGTAATCCTTTACCATTCCTTTGTTGTAGTTTATAATCTTCTAAAGGACTTGCTTTGCCTCGACCTTCTTTAGTTAAGGCAAGGACGATCTCTGCTTGATTGGTTAAATTAAAGCTGATTACTTGATCTCCTTCTTCTAAATTGATTCCTTTACTTCCTTTAGTATTTCGACCTGTATCTGAAATTTCTTCTTCTGCAAAGTGGATGGTGTAACCTTGTTTTGTACCGAGCATAATATTTTGTTTGCCATCTGTAACTGCAGCTCCAATTACTTGATCTCCTTCATTGAGATTGATAGCTTTAATCGAGGAGACGGTAGTTTCGTATTCTTCTCCTTTAGTCTTTTTAACCAATCCATCTTTAGTCACAATCGTAATAAAGTTTTCTTTGGTTTCTTCATTTAACAAGATAGTTTTGACTATCTTTTCATCCATCGGTAACTGTAAGAATTGATTGAGTGGATCTCCTGTAGATAGACCATGATGTTCAGGGATTTCATGAGCTTTTAGGATATGGGTCTGTCCTCGATCTGTCAAGAAGAGCAACTTATCATGGCTTGAACCAGATAAGACTTCAGTTATGAAGTCATTCTTACCGGCTCTGACATTATTTATCTCATCTGTTCTCTTTAAGTAATTGCGGTAAGATAAAGAGATAACTACATTCTTATCCTTGATCAGATCCTTCTTATTCAACTCCGCTTTAGAGTCATCAGCAATCAACTCTGTTTTACGTTGATCACCGTAGTCTTCTTTGATTTCAAGTAATTCTTCTTTAACAATATTATCTAGAACCTCTTTATCCTCTAGAATAGATTCTAAATAGGTAATTTTTTTTCTAAGTTCTGCTAAATCCTCCTCTAATTTTTGGACTTCTAAGCTGACTAAGCGTTGTAATTTCATATTTAAGATTGCTTCTGCTTGCTTTTTAGTAACCTCTAATTTACGCTGCAAATTCTTTTTAGCAGTCCTAGGATATTTAGATTGGCGAATGATCCTAATTACCTGATCTAAGTTATCAATTGCTTTCTTTAAGCCGATTAGGATATGTTCCCGTTCTTTAGCTTGTCTTAATTGATATTCTGTTCTATTAGTAATAATTTCTCGCCTAAAATCAATGAAATGTTGTAAGATTGTCTTTAAGTTCATTACCTGAGGCTCTTTATTGACTAAGGCTAGCATATTGATCCTTGTTTTAGATTGTAATGAAGTATATTTATAAAGGCGATTTAAGATAATATCTGGATTAGCATTTCTCTTTAAGTCAATTACAATTCTTAAACCATCCCGATCTGATTCATCGCGGACATCCCTAATATTATCTATCTTTTCTTTCCTAACAGTGTCAGCTATTGCTTCAATTAGTTTACTTTTATTTAGTTGATAAGGAATTTCAGTAATTACTATTTTCTTTCTTCCTCTGCCAGCAGCTTCAATTTTACTCTTGCCTCGTAAGGTTATCTTTCCTTTTCCTGTTCGATAAGCCTTTTTGATTCCTTCATTACCTACAATTTGACCACCAGTAGGAAAGTCTGGCCCCGGAATAACTTCCATTAAATCTTCAATACTTACCTCCTGGTCATCTAATAGCTTGATTAGTCCATTAACAACTTCAGTAAGGTTATGTGGTGGAACATATGTACTCATTCCAACTGCAATACCACTTGAACCATTGACCAATAAATTCGGTACTCTGGAAGGTAATACGGTCGGTTCTTGTAAGCTCCCATCAAAATTATCGATAAAATCAACAGTCTCTTGCTGGATATCTTTGAGTAATTCAGTAGAAAGAGGGGCCAACCTAGCTTCAGTATAACGCATGGCTGCTGCACTATCTCCATCAATAGAGCCAAAATTACCATGCCCATCAATTAATTTATAGCGTTGGCTGAATTCTTGAGCCATTCTAACCATAGCATTGTAAACTGCAGCATCACCATGAGGATGATATTTACCTAAAACTTCACCTACAATTCTGGCTGATTTTTTATGAGCTTTTTTAGGATGTAATTTTAATTTTTCTGCTGCATATAAGATTCTACGATGAACAGGTTTTAAGCCATCCCTAACATCTGGCAGTGCTCTACCAATAATAACACTTAATGAATAATTCAAGTAAGAGTTGCGCATTTTATTTTCAATTGCAACTGGTGTAATCTGTTTGTTTTCCATTTTTTAGTCCCCTTTCCTAGAGTCTATAATTAATCTAGCTTTATATTTAAGCTGTTAACCTTAGCCTTAATCTAAAGCTGTAATTTTATTCTGTAGCTTTTTTAGTATATTATTTATTAGAGAATTAGTCAATCTTGAATCTGGTTAAAGTTTGAAAAAACAAATCACATATATATCTAAATTAATAAATTTAAAACATATCAACCACTTGTTTGAATTGATTCTTATTAATATTGTATAGGAAAATCACCTTAAAATAAAGGAGTAGTAGAAGATAGCTTAAGTTTAAGGCTGAGTTTAAGTAAGAATTCAAACCTTAAAAGCAGGAGAAAAGCTTATTATTGAGAATAATATTTAAATAAATTGATAAGTTTATTTAATGAGATGGAGTTCAGTTAAGAGGTAGAGAAAGAAGTGAAATTTTGAATAATATTTCAGAAAAGTTGCTATCGTAGTAGTTGTATGCTATTATAATAAATACAACCGAACATTTTACAAAAGATGGTAATAGTTAGAGGGAAGGTGTTAATATGGTAGTAGAGAATCAATATAATGCAAAAGAAATTCAAGTTTTAGAAGGGTTAGAAGCAGTACGCAAGCGACCTGGAATGTATATAGGTTCTACAGGAACTAAGGGCTTACATCATCTTGTTTGGGAAGTGGTTGATAATAGTATAGATGAATTTTTAGCTGGCTATGGTGAACGAATAGAGATAGTTATTGAAGAAGAAGGAGCAATTACAGTTAGAGATTATGGGCGAGGAATTCCAGTAGATCTTCATCCACAAAAAGGCTTACCAGCAGCCCAGTTAGTATTGACTACACTTCATGCTGGAGGGAAGTTTGATGGTAGTGGCTATCAAGTTTCTGGAGGATTACATGGGGTAGGTGTTTCGGTAGTTAATGCTCTATCTGAGTGGTTGAAAGTTGAAATATATCGTGATGGATATGTTTATCATCAAGAATATAAAAGAGGTTTTCCTAAGACTGAATTAACTAAAGGGGAACGTACGACAGAAAATGGGACGCAGATTACTTTTAAGCCAGATCCTGAAGTTTTTGACACTCTTGATTATAAATTTGAAACTTTACAGACTAGATTACAGGAATCTGCTTTTTTAAACAAGAATTTAGAGGTTGTCTTAATTGATCGACGTTCTGAGGAAGAAAAAGAAGTAAGATATTGTTATGATGGAGGTTTGGAAGCTTTTGTAGAATTTTTAAATCAAAATCAAACACCATTAATTGATGATCTAATCTATATTGAAAAAGAGGTTGAGGGTACCTATGTCGAGGTGGCGTTTCAATATAATAAAAGCTATAATCAACGGATTTATACATTTGCTAATAATATCAATACACATGATGGAGGTTATCACTTAACAGGATTTAAAACAGCAATTACTAAGGCTTTTAATAATTATGCTAAAGATAATAATTTATTGCGGAAAAAGGACCCTAAATTAACTGGAAGTGATTTAAGGGAGGGTTTGACGGCAGTAGTTAGTGTCAAGTTACCTGATCCTCAATTTGAAGGGCAGACTAAAACAAAGTTAGGTAATAGTGAGATTAGAAGTATTGTTGAAAAGGTTGTTTATGAATATTTGCGTTATTATCTTGATACAAATCAGAAGATGGCTAAAGCTGTAATAGAAAAGGCTCTAGAGGCTGTTCGGGCTCGGAAGGCCTCTAAAAAAGCTCGTGAATTGACCAGAAGAAAAGGGGTTTTAAATAATAATTCACTACCTGGTAAGCTAGCAGATTGCAGTAGCCGTAAACCAAAAAAGTCTGAATTGTATCTGGTCGAGGGTGATTCAGCGGGAGGTTCGGCTAAACAGGGGCGTAATCGTAAATTTCAGGCTATTTTACCTTTGAAAGGAAAGGTAATGAATGTAGAACGGGCTCGGTTGAATAAAATTTTAAAGAATAATGAGATTAGGACGATTATTACTGCTTTGGGAGCAGGAATTGGAGATCAATTTAATTTGGACAAGTTAAGGTATCATAAGATTATTATCATGACTGATGCTGATGTCGATGGGGCACATATCTGTACTTTGATTTTAACCTTATTTTATCGTTATATGCCTGAATTGATTAAGAATGGGCATGTCTATATTGCTCAACCTCCTCTTTATAAAGTTAGTTATCGAGGAGATGAAGAGTATTTATATACTGATAAGGAATTAAAGAAGTTTGTAGCTGATAAATCTAGAAATCAAATTGGAATTCAACGCTATAAGGGATTAGGAGAGATGAATCCTGAGCAGCTATGGCAGACAACGATGAATCCTAAGACTCGTAAGTTACAGAAGATAGAGATTGAAGATGAGATCATTGCTGATGATGTATTCAATAGATTGATGGGTTCAAAGGCAAGTCTGCGTCGAGAGTTTATTATGAAGAATGCTAATTTGGCTGATAATATTGATATTTAAATTGATGATTAAAGGTCAATTCCTTAAAATCAAAAGGGAATCACAAATTAACACTAATGAAAAATAATCTTTTTGTAGAGGCACGATGCGTCGTGCCTCATTTTTAAAATAACACATTCCCTTGACTAATTAGGATAAATTTAGTAAAATAGGATTAAGGAATTAAAAATTATCAGTTATAAAGTTACAAATTTATTGTTGAATAAATATGCAAGTGTTGTAAAATCCTATAACAATAACGGTGAGCGAGGTTGTAAATTAACTATATTTTCTCCAAAAGCCTCTGTTTTGTATAAATATACAAGGTTAAAATAGGGGAGTTATTAGATCAAGAAATGCTGATGAAACCTCGATGTGATAGGGTTTTGTTCTGCTAATACCACAATCCACTAAAACAAGGATTGAAACCTAAAAACTTAAGGTTGGTTCAGGAAGCATTAGGTCACAGGTATAATACTACAATCCACTAAAACAAGGATAGGAAGAGCAGTGAATAGAGAATAGTGAATAACTAAAAAGCATTGAATGTTTAATATTTAAAAATAAAAAAATTAAATAAAGAATAATTGACTCAAACTAGGCAGATAGATGTCTAGTTTATTTTTTTTGAATTATTTTTCAGAAATTTCATAAGATGGATTTTTTATTAAACAAAGAAGGAATAGTATGGCTTATTTAGAAGTATAGAAATGGTATAATGTATTTTGATATTGAAAAAGGAGATGTTAGAATGATCCGTGCTTTAAAGTTGATTGGAGATTATAAACAAGAGATTTCGGATGAGAATTTGTTGACCCAAATTGTTAGTAATCCTAATTCTAATGGCAAGTATAATACAGTCTTGATCATTGTCTTTAAAGAAGAAGATGGAGAAATAGTATTTTATGATATAGAGGTCGAGGAGTTTATAGAGGAAAAGTTGGAAAAGTATGCTTATAAATATGGTAGTTCTCGTGGAGGGGATTTAACTCCTACATGTAAAATAACAGACTTATCTAAAACTTTTAATAAGAAATTCCAATATTCAATAAGAGATGCTTGTGAAAATTTGGAAGGGGAAAATAAGAATGAAAAAATAATTTTAAAAATATATGATATTTTACAAGATGAAGATAATAAAGAAGAAATATATAATAAATTGCGAAAAGTAAATTATGATAATAATGCTATTTTAACTATTGCGTTAAAAAAAGAAGATGAATTGAAGTATGTTGGAGATTTTGAGGAGTTTACTCAATCGTTAATGGAGAAATATGAGGAAAAGTTTTATTATAAAAGTTCTTATTGTAAGGCTGAACAGGAATCTATAGGTGAAGATAATCTTTGTTATGTTTGTTCTGAAAAACTAGATAAGACTTATGGATATGTTGGTACTTTTGCTTTTTATACTTTAGATAAAAAAGGGTTTACTCCTGGAGGGTTTAAAAGAGGAGAAGCTTGGAGAAACTATCCTGTCTGTCCTGAGTGTGCTAAGATATTAGATTTAGGTAAAGATTATCTAGAAAAAGAATTATCAGCTACGTTTTGTGGACTGAATTATTTTATTGTTCCTAAAGTGATTTTTAATACTCATGGAGAGGATAGAGAAGAATTATTTGAGATGCTTAAAGAGCTCGAAGAACATAAGAAGTTCTCTTTACAGGAAGATGCTAGGAAAACTTTAACTGCTGCACAAGATGATATTTTTTATGTAATGAGTGAGTTTGATAATTATGTTAATTTTAATTTGATGTTCTATGAAGAGCAAAATAGTGCTTTTAGAATTTTGTTGTATGTAGAAGATGTTTTGCCATCTTATTTACAAAGGATTTTTGCTATTAAAGAGGATATTGAGAGAGAAGGATTATTTAAAGAGTTAAAAGGAAAAGATGGTATCTTTGATCTAGATTTCAAGTTTAATCTAATCTCGGATTTCTTTTATGTTAATCAGCGAAACAGACCTGATTTTACTAAGCAGTTTTTAGAGATTATCAATAATATATTAACTAGACGTAAGATCTCTTATCAAGTGTTAATTGATAGATTTGTAGCTCATATGCAAGAAAAGTTTAGAAATAATAAATCAATTTGGTTTGATAATTTAAAAGCTTTAATGATTCTTAAGTTTCTAAAGAAATTAGATTTATTAACTGCAACAGGAGAGGAGGAGCTAGGGGTGTCATCTACAATTGAGGAATATAGAGAGCAGATAGAAGAGTTTTTAGAGCAGCATAGTGATATCTTAGATTCTAATGTTAAAAGAATGGTCTTTTTAGAAGGGGTGTTGGCCCAGGAATTAATTAATATTCAGAAAAGGGATAGAGATGGTGTTGCCCCCTTTAGACCTAGATTGAATGGTTTAAAGTTAAATGAAAAGATTGTTAGGAGATTATATCCAGAGATTATTAATGAGCTTGAAGATTATGACAAAAATTTACATAAGCAACTAGAAAAGATGATTGCTGATTATATTTTAGAAAGTGATTTTAATCAAATCTCTAATAATGAATTATCTTTTTACTTTGTAACGGGAATGAATCAAGTGCATAAATTTAAATTCAATAATAATGAGGAGGGAGATTAATAATGACTGTTGATAAAAGAAGTGAGTTAGTCTTTTTATATGATATTAAGGATGCAAACCCTAATGGAGATCCCTTGGATCAGAATAAACCTCGAATTGATGAAGAGACGGGAATTAATCTAGTTACTGATGTGAGGTTGAAGCGGACTATCAGGGATTATTTATATGATTATAAAGACTATAATGGAGAAGCAGAAAAAGATATTTTTGTTAGAGAGATAGAGAATGATGATGGTAGCATTCAAGATGGCAAGGCTAGGGCCAAAGACTTTAAAGAAGATCCAGATAAAGTACTAGAAGGTTGTATAGATGTAAGATTATTTGGTGGGGTGATTCCTCTTTCAGGTGATTCGATTACATATACTGGACCAGTTCAATTTCAAATGGGACGTTCCTTACATTCTGTAGAATTAAAATATATTAAAGGGACAGGTGCTTTTGCTTCTAGTTCTGGTAAGAGTAAGAAAACTTTTAGAGAAGAGTATGTAGTTCCTTATTCTTTGATTGGATTTTATGGGATTGTTAATGAAAATGCAGCTCAGGAGACTGATTTGACTGAGGAAGATGCCAAGTTGTTGATTGAAGGAATTTGGAAAGGAACCAAAAATTTAATCACCAGAAGCAAGGTTGGTCAGATTCCAAGGTTATTATTGAAGGTAACTTATAGCGAAGAGAATTTCTTTATCGGTGAGTTAAAGCATTATATTAAATTAGATAGTGACAAGAGAGAAGAAGAGATTAGGGATGTTGAAGATTATCAACTTGATTTGACAATGTTACTTGATGTTTTAGAGAAAAATCAAGAGAAGATAGAGACGATTGAATATTTAGTTAATCCTCGAGTTCAATTTAAGGCTAATGGAGAAGAGGTAAGGTTGGCAGAATTGGATACGTTTCAAGAAATCAATTTATAATTTGTTTAGGGGGATGGACTTTAAAGTTCATCTCTTTTTTTAGAAAGGAGAAATAATTATGAATCAAGTATTAGTCTTTGATATCTGGGCTGATTATGCTCATTTTAAAAAATATTATACAACGACCTCTCCACTTACTTTTTCTATTCCACCGAAGACTACTTTATATGGGATAGTGGGTGCGATTTTAGGGTTGGATAAAGAAGAATACTTAAGTTATTTTCAGAACAAAGAATGTAGAATTGGGATTCAGATAAAGGAACCAATTAAAAAGACAAGAATTAATCTAAATTTAATTGATACCAAAAAGGCTAAATTAATGTCTAGAATAGATACAAGAACTCAGATTAAGACTGAATTTCTTAAAGATATAAAATATAGAATTTATTTTCATCATCAGGATAGTAAACTTTATGATCAATTAAAGTCATACTTGAAAGAGCACAAATCGGTCTATTCTATATCTTTAGGATTGAGTGAAAACTTAGCTAATTTCAAGTATATTAGTGAATATGAAGTGGATAAAATAGAAGATAATCAAGACTGGGTAGATTTGATTACTGTATTGCGGATAGATAGTGATTATTTAGCTAAAGGAGATATTGACTTTAGTCAAGCTAAAGAGTATTTTTCTGATAAGGTTGCATTGGAGATGAAAGAAGATCGGGAAGTAATAGATTATGCTCAGGTTCTTTTTGAAAGAAGTGGAGAGAGTATTAAAGCAAAGCCGAAGGAGTATTATCGGTTAGAAAGTGGAGAGGGATGCTTTCTACTATAGAGGGGATAGCTATGGGCCAATTATATTCTCATCCAGATAAACTACTAAAGGATCATCTGTGTAATGTCTATCAATTAGGAATAGAGAAGTTTGCAACTAAAGATTTGAATTTTACTAATTTAGCAGAGGTTGAACTGTTAACTAAGCAAGGAAAGAATAAGAGCAATTATAGTTTGAACTCAGCGTTATTCACGTATTATCTGTTAACAGAATTGATCGAAGATGATTTTTTGTCTTATTAGGTTTAGTAATCGTCCAAACAGAAGAAATTTGGGTTAAATATCAAGAGATTAATCAACGAGAAATAGAAAGTTTAGATGATTATAGTCAACGGCAAGCTGATTTTGAAAAGATAAAGAGAGAATTTTTAAGTTATGTAGTCACTATCCCTAAAGAGGTTGCTAAAGAAGAATTAGAGGATGAACAATTAGAAAGAACCTTTAATCTAATCGATAGTTATCAAGTTGATAGTATTTATCATAGAGAGAGTGGATTTAAGAGAGTTAAAACAGAAGTAGATATATTTTTTTAAGGAGTGTTAGTTATGCCAGAGATTAAACAAGCTATTTTGAAATTTAGTTTAGAAGAAGAGCTATCATTAAATTATGGACATAAATTAAGAGGTTTCTTTGCTAATAAGTTTGAGGATATTCTATTTCATCACCACAAAGATGATGGGGGATATAGATATGCTTACCCCTTAATTCAATATAAAATAATTAATGGTAAGCCAACGATAATAGGATTGGAAGAAGGAGCAGAGTTAATAATAGAAAATTTTCTTGAAATAGACAGATTATTATTAGGAGATAAGGAATTTCTTAATCCAGAAGGAAGGTTAGAGGTTAGAGACAAAGAGTTAGAGGTTATTACTGATTTAGAGATGCCCAAATTTAAGTATAGTTTTTATTCTCCTTGGATGGGGCTTAATCAGAAGAATTATAAGATATATTCAAGAAAAGAAATTAAGAAAGCTAGTAAAGATAAGCAGCGAGATTTTTTAAAAAGGATCTTGATTGGCAATATATTAGCCTTCGCGAAGGGGATTAACTGGTATGTTGAAGAAAATATCAAACTTGTTCCAGATTTAGAGGCTATTGAAGTTAAGTTTAAGAATCAAAGGATGGTCGGTTTTGTTGGAGATTTTTATTCGAATATCTCTTTACTAGAGTATATCGGCTTGGGTAACTCAACAGCTCGTGGTTTTGGAACTCTTTTGAAAGAAGAATTAATTTAAGAAGGAGATTAAATGAAATTGGTAATTAATATTTATGGGATTTATTTACATAAAACCAAAAGGAATTAATTGAGCAGAAGTTGAGCTCTGAAAAGTATGGTATTCATGGAATTATAGGTGAGATATTATTTTTAGATGATGGTTCTGCTGTTTCACTAGATTATAAATTTGCTAAATATAAGGGTAGATTATTTAAAATTTATAAATATCAAGCTGTAATGTATAGTATGTTGATTGAGAATAATTATAAGATTGAGGTTAAGGCTTATCTTGTTTATACTAGAAGTAGTAATAAGTTTGCGGTTGTAGCAGAAGAGATAAGAGAATTAGCAAGTGAAATAGCTAAGACAATAAAGGTATAAGATCCTATAAAATTCAAGTTTTTATTGATAATTCTGAATATTATTGAAGGTGTGTAGAGATTAATGAAGAAGGTTTAATATTAATACACCACTTTACAAGAAAACTAAATAAAAAATGCGACCAATCTCCTTTTTTGAGATAATATCTTCGACCAAGAAGAATCAAGAAAGGAGAATCAGTGGCATGAATATTATATCAAAAAATCAAAATAGTATCTACTCTATCATCAAAAAAATTTGTTAATTATTATCGTGCTCTTTTCACTAAGAAGTCTTTTAAGATGTTCTTTTGGATTATAATTTCAATCATACACCAAATGGGAAAAGAGGAAGAAATCATATTTATGGCAAAAAGTTAAGCATTAAAGAACTAGAATACGAAAAAAATGGCGATTATTATCGAGCAACTAAACTGTTTAGAACAAGATTATTCATTGGTCTTTTGGCAATTATTGGCAATTATATGGTTCGTACAGAATAAGGAATAGAAACTTATATTAACCTTTTAGAATTAGTCTATACTTTTGTAAAAATTCTTCCCTTTTGGGCAGAAGAACTTAGTGAATTAAAATCTTTAAGTCCTTAAGAAGTCAAAACCGAGTTAGCCCTTTATATTAGGAAGAGTTAATTTTAGATAGTTTCGTATCTAAGCTAGAAAGTACAAAAATATATTCTGTTTTAAAGAATAGTTTAAGTTACTTTATTAATAAAAGAAACGCTGCTTAGTAAAGTTGTAAATTGGTTAATATAAAGGTAATAATAAAGGAGGAGATTATTATTAATTGGATAAAAAATAAATTTTTATCATTGAACTTGAATTATAAGATTTTAATAGTAACAATACCAATATTTATATTTTCATTATGGACTTTAGGTAGTATATATGTACATAATTTTGATACTTTTATGGATGAAGAACAAACTCGTTTTAGAGAAAGTATTCTTGAACAAGAAGAACAGTCTTATGAATTTGCAGTTGAATCTATGGTACAGTTACTAGAAGCTTTTTATGAAAACAATCAAGATGATATGAGTGAAGATCAGTTATTAGAAGAAATGCGAGTAATGATGGAAGAACCCTTCTTTGGTGATGTAGGTTATTTTTATATGTATGAAAGTGGAAATGTGGTAGGTCATGGTGCTAATCCTGGGTTAGTTGGAGAAAATCTTTGGGATTTAACTAGAGATCCAGTTGATGACCAAGAAGAAGAAGTAAAAGTGATTCAAGAACTCCATCAAATTGCTGAAGATGGTGGCGGTCATGTTCGATCTATGTGGGAGCATCCTGAAACTGGGGAGGTTGAACCTAAATTTTTCTATGTAGAACCAATAGAAGGAACAGATTATTGGTTAGGAAGTGGTGGATATGATACAGATATTAATCCTTATATAGACGAACAATTAACCAGTATGGACGAGTTTTATAGTAATATGACTATTATTGCACTTATAGCTGGAATTATTTTAATTATCATTGTTTCATTATCCATCAAACAAGTTTCTGACTATATCAAAAATAATATAAATTATACTATTAATAAAGCTCGAAAGATAGCTAATGGGAAACTGAATGTAGATTTTGATATTTCTCAAAAAGAAGATGAATTTAAAGAGTTAATAATTGAATTAGAAAATATGAAAGAAAATTTAAAGGAAATTGTCATTAGTTTAATCGGATCTATTGAAGATATATCAGCTTATAGCGAAGAATTATCAGCATCAGCTCAGGAAGGTAATGCAACTATAGAGACTACCAATAATTTAATTGATAATATGTCAGCAGGTATTCAACAAATTTCAGCCAGTGCCCAACAGGTAGCAAGTTTTTCTCAAGAAGCTAATTCACAGACTGAGATAGGGAGTGAAAATATCGATAAAACCATAAATAGTATTAGAGAAATAAATAAAGAAGTTGAAAAAACAGTAAAAGTAATTAACAAATTGGATAAAAATTCAGAAGAGATAGAACAAATTGTTGATATGATTACAAATATAGCTGAACAAACTAATTTATTAGCTTTAAATGCCTCTATAGAAGCTGCAAGGGCAGGTGAACATGGACAAGGCTTTGCAGTAGTAGCAGAAGAAATAAGACAATTAGCTGAAGAGACTGGAGAGGCAACAGATAAAATTACTGAATTAGTTACCAAAACTCAAAATCAATCTAAAAAAGGTATTGAAACAGTTAAAAAAGTAGAGGAAAAGGCTAAGGAAGGTCAGGAAATTGTAGAAAAGACAGGGCAAGCTTTTGATGCAATTCACAATTCAGTAGAGGAAGCATCAGTTCAAATAGAGCAGACTGCTAATGCGACTAATGAGCTAGTGCAAAATAGTGATGAAATCAAGAGTACTGGTAATGATATACAAAATATGTCTGATGAAGTTACTAATTCATCTCAAGAGTTAGCAGAAATGGCTCAAAAATTGCAGCAATTAATAGAAAAATTTGAAGTTTAATATTATTAGATCTTGTTTAATATGCAACTTTATTTTCAAAAATAATGTTTTTAATTTCTCTAAAACCTTTGAAAAAATATCAGTTAGTGCAGAAGAGGTAGCAAGTTTTTCTGAAGAAGTCAACAAAAGAGATAGAGCAAATAATTGGAATAATTACAAATATAGCAGAGCAGACTAATTTATTAGCTTTGAATGTAGCTATAAAGGCTACAAGGGCTGGTAAAAAAGGGAGAGGCAGAAGAGATTACACAGTTAGCAGATGAAACTGCTGAAGCAACAGATGAAATTCTAGTTTGATTAATAAGCTTCAGAAGTAGTCTGAAATAGGAATTGAGAAAGTTTAAATCTAGTTTGAATTAATAATAATGAATAAACATGCATGTAAAGATTAGATGATGTCAGCTTAAAATTCTAAGAATAGACCAGTTTTAACTGGTCTATTCTTAGAAGTTACCCTTTTGAATCGGGCTGTGGTTGGCCGATATCGACTAATTCTTTAGCCATTTCGGCTTGATATTCTTGAGTAATCCATCCAAATAAAGCTGGCATACTGTGTCCCTCAGGATATCCTTTTGGATTTTGGGTTGAATTATCGAATGAACCTAACTCTTGTTCGAGTATATTTTTGCTCTTGGCCCATTTATTAGCTGGATTTCTGCGGCTGTCACCTTCAACAGAGGAATGATTAATTTCGTTTTTTTGGCGTTGGTCAGTCATTATCTAACCTCCTTTATCTTCTTATAGTTTGAACATAATTTATTGTTCTTATAATAAGCAAAAAAAACCAATTTTTAATTAAGGAAGGCTAGAATGCAAGTTAATAAAAAAACACCTCAAATTTGAGGTGTTTTTAATTAAATATTAAATTTTTCATTTTGCTTACAAGCGAAAAATATATTGGCAAGTTCATCAAAAATTAATATCTTTATTTTTTTGCAGGGAAAGAGGGATAATTATTTAAATTATAATATAAGTTACTTATAATTTAGTCAATTATGACCAAATTAATATAAAGGAGGACTTACATGTCTAAGTACAAAGGAAAGCTAAATCGTCAATTTCCTGCTAAGATCAGTACAACTGCATTTACTTCTATTTACATTTTACATTTAATGGATAAGTATGGTAAGATGTACGGGCAAAAGATTTTGGATACAATCAATCAACAGATGGGAACGCGCTGGAAACCTTCTCGCGGTATGGTCTATCCTTTATTAAGGGAAATGGAAGAAGAGGGATATCTAAAAGCATGGTGGGATGAGCCAGATAAGAGATCCATTCGTTATTATCGATTGACTGAAGAGGGTGCAGAGCATTTAGAAAAGATGAAAATAAAATATAAGTCATCTTTTAGAGAGGCTAGAAAGATAGTAGATACTGCCATTGAAGAGATTTATGATGGTCAAATTTAACAGTTAATTAAGATTTGTTAAATGTTGTATTTTAATAGTTGACAAAGTAAAAGTGATATTTTATAATGAAAAAGAATAATGCAGATAGAAAAATATTAATTTATTGTAGTTGCTTAACTTAAATTAATCGACGGTATAAAAGGTTTAAGTTAAGTTAAAACTATTACATATTAATTATTTAGGCAAATCAAGGAAGGGGAGAAGATTATTGGCTAAATATGAGTGTACAGTTTGTGGATATATTTATGATCCTGAAGCTGGGGATCCAGATAATGGGGTTGAAGCAGAAACTATTTTTGAAGATTTACCAGATGACTGGGAATGTCCGCTATGTGGAGTAGGAAAGGAAATGTTTGAAGAGGTTAATTAAGATAGAAAAAGAGTCGGGAAACCGGCTCTTTTTGCTTTTATAAGTGATTTAATTAATAAATTTGGGTCAGGTTAGAAATAATAAGGTTGAGGGGGGAATGAAATAATGAGACTTGATCGAGATACAAGAATGAAGGGTGTAATAGATGGTGATTATTGTTTGTGTGTAGCTCGAAATATGCTGGATACCTTCCAACAAGCAGAGTTAGAGAATGATGGATTTAACAGTTTAGAAATGTTAATGATCAAGACATTATTTGATGATATTTTTGAAAATAATATCAAGAATAATTATAAAACTGGACGAGATAATATTGTTAATCTATTGGCTGAAATGGAATCAGATGATTTAAATGAGTCAGCTGATAGAGATGTTATTAGTTTATTTGATTTTTTGGACCAAAACAATTAAAAAGTGGGAGGTAATTCTCCCTTTCCTCCCTCAAAAATACCTGTAGTAATCATTGGTCTATTTTATAAAACAGTTAATTAATCCCAAAAACATTACTTATGTTTTTCACTCGATTCAGCTGTTAAAGAAAAATTATAGCTATGAGTGAAAAATAGTAATTATTTTGATTGAATCTTTATTTTTAATTGTGATTAAAAAAAGAGTAGGATATACTAATTAGTAAAGGTAGCAATTTTATCTATCAAATAAAGTTTTAGGGGGTCTGACTTAAAAGCTACTCATAAAACAAATTATAATTAAAAAATGTAAAGGAGGAGGTAAAAGATGAGATTGAAGAGAAAGATGTTTTATTTGGTAATGTTGGCTATGGTGGTGAGTTTTGTTTTAACTGGATGTTTTGGTGGTGAGGATGTTGCTGAATTAATTGTTCAAGTTAGGGATGTAGAAACTGAAGAGGAAGTAGAAGCAGAAGTAACAGTTTTGAGAGAAGGTTATGAAACAATGGAACAAGGTAGTAATGTTCAATTCGGAGAACTTCCGACTGGAGAGTATGAACTGCAAGTAGAAGCACAAGGATATGAAACTGATGAAGGTGTTGTTGTGTTAGAAGAAGAGGATGTAATTGTTACTGTAGATTTAGAAAAAATTATTGATGAACCAGTTGTAGAGGAGACAGAAGAAGAAACGGAAGAGGTAGTAGAGGAAGAAGAGATTGAAAAGGTTGACTTGAGTTTGAAATTTTTTGATGTCAATCAAAATGAGTTAGAAACAGAGGTTAATTTGAAACTGGATGGAGAATTAAAAGATGAAGCGAGTGGAGTAGAGGTAATATTTGAAGATTTAAAGCCTGGTGATTATACTATTGAAGTTGAACGAGAAGGATATGATAAATTAACTAAAGAAATTACCGCAGGTGAAGAAGATAAGGAGTTAAGTTTAAATATTGAAGGTGGAGCTATAGAGCAGCATCTCTTTGTAGAAGGAGGAGAAGAGATTGTAATTGAAGATTTAGCTGTTGATGAGGAAGCAATTATCGGTATTTTCAATTTGAACTTAGGTGATTATGAGCCCACATTTGATCTAGATAATGAACTGGAAAGATTAGCAAAGGTTGAGTATGACGTTAGAAAGAGAGGTCTTGAGCTAGCTCAAGAGTATGGAACTGATTTTGCTGTTAGTGAGGCAAATTATTCTTTAGGAGAAGTTAAAGAATTTAAGATTTCTGATGATGTTAAGGAAGGTACTGTCATAGCTACTCTAGATGCAGTAGGAGAACATATTTATATCTTTGTTGATCTCGACGAAGATATAGATTCTAAAAAGTTAGAGCGATTAGTCGAAGAGTTTGATAATAATATTTATCCGACATTAGCTAGAGAAGAAGGAGCAGATGAAGTAGTAGTCTTATTGAGTGAATTTGATAGTCCATATATTACAAGTTATTTTGATCCTGCTGATTTATATGCTGAGCAAGGTAATGAGGAATTTATGTTCTATTTGAATTCTACAAGAGAAGAAAATACTATTTTATCCTCTGCAGTTCGTCAATATCAGCATTTGAATTTTTATTTAGAGAAGGTAGCTGTAGGTCGAAATGCAAATGATGTTTGGATTGATGAAGGGTTGGCCCATGCTGCTCAGATTTTAGCTGGATATGTTGACAATGAGCAAGAAGGTTGGTCAGATAAAGCGGGGAATGGATGGTTATATGATGAAGATTTTGGGTATTTAAGTAATACAGAAAAAGTTGACTTGTTGATACATGATGGAAGCTTGCATTTTTCAGGAGCTGCATCATTATTTGTTAGTTATCTATATGAGCAATATGGAATTGAGCCTATTAAATCTATCGTAGTTGCTAAAGAAGATCCAGTAGTTGTAATTGAGGAATATACTGGTCAAGATTTTGTTAAGCTCTATACTAATTGGATAACTACTAATGTTGCTGATTCAATACCTGAAATAGATAATAAAAGATATAACTATTCTGCTTTTGATTTACAACAAATTCCTGGATTCAGTGAACAGTTTAGTGCTGTAGGAGTAAATTATATCAAAGTTCAAGGTGAAGGAGAAACTGTTAAGTTTGAAATCCCAGCAGAATTTGGTGAAGATTTAGGAGTAGTAGTTATTAATAGAAAGAGATAAATTTAATCTAAAAAATAAAAAAGATCAGCTTTTAATATACTATACCCTATAAGATAGACATTTGAAAAAGAGTCTTTCTTATAGGGTGTTTTTTATTATTAAGGAAATTATACTTGTTAAAGGTTGTGGATGATTTTTTTGTTTTGATATTACTTATACTATGAACGGAGGTCATTTTATTCTTTTGCTGAGATTATATCTAAGTTAGAAACTTTCGTTGCTGAAATCATTAGTGGAGTAAGTGCCAAATAATTCGTCCCCCATTAATAATATGATAAGAAGCAATAAAATAATTAATTCAAAACCTTCAAAATTATAAAGCCCCATTATGTATCCCTCCTTTTGAATATTGAGTTATAATATTATATAGTGAAGCGATTGATTTTGTGAAAAAACATTAAAAAATCTTAATAGGTTGCGAAAAAATTCGGTTCAACAACGACTTTTGTGATTTAATAAAAATAACATAAATTAACAGTAAAAAAAGATACAAAAAAACCGATATA
>NZ_JALKBX010000041.1 GCF_023227745.1 Natroniella acetigena
TTTAGCCCTCTCGAAACTGATTTTGAAGTTTATTGGTTGCAGATTTTAATTTTAAAAGTGAAACTATATATCAATAATGTTAGAACAGGTTTAGAAACCTGTTCTAATTTTTTTAATTTTTCCTTGCATATTGTGAAAATATACCGTATAATGTTTATACAATATGAAAATACAGTTTTATATAATGAAAATATAATTTTTTGAGGGGGAAGACAGATGAAAGGTAGTAGAGCAGAAGAGAAGATCATGTCTGGTTGTGCTATCAGTGGGATCTTAAATAGAAAAGGTAACAGATTTTCTGGAGAAGAGATTATAGATTCTATTGCTCTGATGCATGAGCGTTCTAATGGTTTAGGGGGTGGTTTTGCAGCATATGGTATCTATCCTGAATTTAAGGAGCAATATGCAATCCATATGTTTTATGATGATTTGGATGCTAAAGAGGAGGTAGAGTATTTTTTAAATCGCCACTTTAATATTGCTGTAGCAGAAAAGATACCTACTAGAGAGGTAGATAAGATTAGTAACCCACCAATTATTTGGCGTTACTTTGCTATGCCAAATGAGCAGAAGTTATCAGAATTTGGTTTGGCAGATGATGAATATGTGGCTCAATCGGTGATGAATATTAATGCCAATTATCGCGGGGCTTTCGTAGTTTCAAGTGGTAAGAATATGGGGGTCTTTAAGGGCGTTGGTTATCCTGAAGATATAGGAGATTTTTATAAGTTAGAAGAGTATGAAGCATATTTATGGACGGCTCATGGTAGATTTCCAACCAATACTCCAGGTTGGTGGGGTGGAGCTCATCCGTTTACTTTATTGGATTGGTCAATTGTTCATAATGGAGAGATTTCATCATATGGGGCCAACAAGAGATATTTAGAGATGTTTGGTTATAAGTGTACGATGCAGACCGATACTGAAGCAATTACTTATTTATTTGATTTGATGTTAAGAAAGCATAAATTATCTTTAGAGTCAGCTGTTAAAGCAGTAGCAGCCCCTTTATGGAGTGAGATTGAGAGGATGGAGCCAAAGGAGAAGAAGATAGCTACTGCAATCAGAACTATCTATGGTAATGCTTTATTGAATGGGCCATTTTCAATTATTTTGGGTCATAAGGATGGCTTTTTGGCTTTGAATGACAGAATTAAGTTACGACCTTTAGTCGTTGCTGAGGATGAGGAGAGAACATATGTAGCTAGTGAAGAGTCAGCAATCAGAGAAATCTGTTCTGAACCAGAAAAGGTCTGGACTCCTAGAGGTGGAGAACCAGTTATTGGATTATTAGAAGGGAGAGAAGAAGTATGGGCTTAGATTATAACATTCCAGAATTTATAATTGAGCGGGATCAAGATAGATGTATTGATTGTCAAGTTTGTCAGCACCAATGTGCTAACCAGGTTCATGCTTATGATCAAGATTTAGAGAAGATGGTGGCTCAAGATATTGATTGTGTCAACTGCCATCGCTGTGTAACTTTATGTCCTACGAATGCGTTAATAATTAGGGAGAATCCATCTGAATATAAGAAGAATAAAAATTGGACTGGAAATATGATTGAGAATATTCAAAAACAAGCTGCTACTGGTGGGATTTTGTTGACGGGGATGGGCAATCCGACTGCTAAAAAGATCTATTGGGATCATATCTTATTGAATGCTAGTCAGGTTACTAACCCATCAATTGATCCACTACGAGAGCCAATGGAGCTGAAGACTTTCTTAGGTCGTAAGCCAGATCAGATTGAGTTTGATGATAATGGAGAATTGAAGGATTTACCGCCACAGTTGGAGTTGGATATTCCAATTATGTTTGGTGCAATGTCCTTTGGTTCGATTAGTATCAATGCTTGTAAGTCGTTGGCTAAAGCAGCTAGTGATTTAGGGTTGATGTATAATACCGGCGAAGGTGGTTTACATCAAGATTTATATCAGTATGGTCAAAGGACTATTGTTCAGGTTGCTTCTGGTAGATTTGGAGTTCATAATGAGTATTTAAATGCTGGAGCAGCTGTTGAAATTAAGGTTGGTCAAGGGGCCAAGCCAGGGATTGGAGGTCATCTGCCAGGTGAGAAGGTAGGAGCAGAGGTTTCTAAGACGAGAATGATTCCTAAGGGATCAGATGCTTTATCGCCAGCACCACACCATGATATTTATTCGATTGAGGATTTAAGACAGTTAATCTATGCTTTGAAGGAAGCTACAGATTATAAAAAGCCAGTCTCTGTTAAGATAGCTGCTGTCCATAATGTAGCTGCTATTGCATCAGGAATCGCTAGTGCTGGTGCCGATATTATTGCAATTGATGGTTATCGGGGAGGGACTGGAGCAGCACCGACTATGATTCGTGATAATGTGGGGATTCCAGTTGAATTGGCTTTAGCAGCTGTTGATGATCGTCTCCGGCAAGAGGGGCTAAGAAAGAATGTCTCTTTAGTTGTTAGTGGGAGTATTAGAAATAGTGCCGATATTGTCAAGGCAGTTGCTTTAGGTGCAGATGCTGTCTATATTGCCTCAGCAGCTTTAATCTCTTTAGGGTGCCATATGTGCCAGAAGTGTTATACAGGTAAGTGTAACTGGGGAATTGCTACTCAACGACCTGAGTTGGTCAAGAGATTAAACCCTGAAGTTGGTGCCCAGCGAGTTAAGAACTTGATTACAGGTTGGTCACATGAAATTAAAGAGATCTTAGGTGGAATGGGGATCAATGCCTTAGAGAGTCTGCGAGGCAATCGCTTAATGTTACGGGGGATTGACTTAACTGAAAAAGAATTGGAGATTTTAGGGATTAAACACGCAGGAAAATAAAGCATTGAAGATTTAATATTGAATAATTAACAATGAAAAAATTAACAATGAAAAAAGAGGGTTTAAAACTATTCAATATTCATTATTAACTATTAATTGAACTAGGGGGGATTTGATGAAAAGAGTTTATGCTAGAGAGGAGTACTGTCTTGGTTGTAAGCTGTGTGAAGTTTATTGTGTAACTAGCCATTCTAAATCGAAAGATATAGTTAAAGCACATAAATTAGAAGAGATTACACCACGAATTATTATCGAATCTAAAGATAATATCTCTTTTGCTTTACAGTGTCGCCATTGTGAGGCTGCAGATTGTACTAAAGCCTGTATCACGGGAGCAATTCAGAAAGATGAAGAGACAGGGATAGTTAACTATGATGCTGTTAGATGTGTAGGTTGTTGGACTTGTATTATGGCTTGTTCTTATGGTGTAATTAGAAGAGATGAATATGGAGATAAGGTAATCTCTAAGTGTGATTTATGTATTACAGAGGAAGAACCAGCTTGTGTGACAAACTGTCCTAATAGTGCATTGGAGTTTGAGGAGCGAGAATAGAATAGAGGGAGGTAATAACTGTGGATTATGTAATTATCGGTAATTCTGCTGCTGGGATTGGTGCTATAGAAGGAATTAGAAAGGTTGATCAAGAGGGAAAGATTACAGTCATCTCTGATGAGGAGTATCATACCTATTCGAGACCTTTAATTTCATATTATTTAGCTGAGCAGGTCAGTGCAGAGCAGATGAAGTATCGAGGAGCAGATTTTTATCAAGAGTATGGAGTAGAGACTAGATTGGGTGACAGGGTAGTTAAAGTTGATCAGGATGATAAATTACTTGCTTTAGAGTCTGGGGAAGAGATCAATTTTAATAAATTATTGGTAGCTACAGGAGGAACACCGTTTATTCCTCCGATTACAGGGGCCAATAAGGATAATATTTATACATTTATCAAACTTGATGATTCTAAAGCTATTGCTCAAGAGGTTGAGGAAGGAGATATTAAAGAAGTAGTAATCTTAGGAGCTGGTTTGATTGGACTTAAAGCAGCGGAGGCTTTAGTCAAATTAGGAGTTAAGGTGACAGTTGTTGAATTGGCTGATCGGGTCTTAAGTGCTATTTTAGATCAGGATGCAGCTGAAATTGTCCAGCAGAATTTAGAAGCTAAAGGGATTGAGTTTGTTTTAGAAGATACAATAGAAGAGTTTAGTGGTACTGATAGAGCTACGGCTGTTAAGTTAAAATCGGGCCAACAATTAAAGACTGATCTAGCTATTATTGCTGTAGGTGTCAGACCAAATACTGAGTTAGTGCAGGATACAGAAGTAGAATTAAATCGCGGGGTTATAGTTGATGATCAGCTAGAGACTAATATAAGTGGTATTTATGCTGCTGGAGATGTTTCAGAAGGCTATGATCTAGTTAGAGGTTCAGCAGCAGTGATTCCTATCTGGCCGAATGCTTATCGCCAAGGGTTAGTAGCAGGGCAGAATATGGCTGGAGCTAGTGAAAGCTATAATGAAGGTTTTGTTCGCAATTCGATTGGATTTTTTGGTCTACCAATGATTACAGCTGGAATTATCAATCCAGAAGGTGATGGGTATGAGGTTTTAAGTAGTAAATTATTGGAAAATAATAGTTATAGAAAGGTTGTCTTACAGGAGGGAAAGATTGTAGGATTTATTTACTTAACTGATATAGATCGAGCTGGAATTTTGACAGGGTTAATTAAAGAAGAGCAGGATGTTAGTCAGATTAAAGAGGAGTTATTGGCTGATGATTTCGGTTATTTATCTTTTAGTGAAGAGGAGAGGAGGAAGTTGTTGTGGCTGTAATTGATGCTCAGGGGGTTTATTATAGAGAGTTAAATCAAGAGATAAAAGGACTGTTGGCTAAAGGTGAGAAAGAAATAATTTTAAATAATGTCAATGGTCAACGCTATATCGGTGATGGGTTAACAGAGCAAGCTAAATTGATCATTGATGGTACACCAGGTAATGATCTAGCTGCTTTCGGAAATGGGGCAGAAATTGTTATTAATGGGAATGGACAGGACGGAATTGCCAATACTATGAATGGTGGTCAGATTATAATTCATGGTAGTGTAGGTGATACGTTAGGTTATAGTATGCGTGGTGGAGAGATCTATGTTAAAGGAGATGTAGGTTATCGGGTTGGAATTCATATGAAAGGTTATCAAGATCAACAACCTTTGATTATTATCGGTGGTGGAGCAGGAGATTTCTTTGGTGAGTATATGGCTGGAGGAAGAATGATTTTATTAGGATTGAATAGAGCTGAAGGGCAAGATATTGTTGGTAATTATGTAGGGGCTGGAATGCATGGCGGGGTGATCTATATTCGAGGACAAGTAGAAGATTACCAGATTGGTCAAGAGGTTAAGATTAGTGGTCTTGATGAAGATGATCGTAAGGAACTTATAGGTTATTTGCAGGATTATTGTCAGGAGTTTGATTATGATTTAGAAGAGGTACTGGATGCTGAATTTTGTAAGTTAGAACCTCGTTCTGCAAGACCTTATGGGAATTTATATGCGTATTAGCTTAAGTTTAAGGTTGAGATTAAGGTTAAGCCAATCGTTAAAAGTATATAAGGGTTTAGCATTTACTTAACCTTAAACTTAATGTCCCTACAGGTCTTTATCAAGCTCAAAGGTAGCTTAATTTATATCCTTCAAAAGATGAAAATATCGAAATGTTTTAGTAAATAAAAAATATAATTAGGAGGTTAAATAATGGTAGAATTTTTAGGTGAGTTAAGTGGTATAGTCTGGGGACCTTTTTTAATTGTTTTGCTGGTTGGAACTGGTGTCTTAATTACTTTTAGAACTGGTGGGATTCAGACTCAATTACAAGAAGCCTTTGCTGTTTTAAAAGGAGAACGTGATGACCCAGAAGATGATGGTGAAATCGATCACTTTGAGGCTTTAAGTGCTGCTTTGTCAGCTACTATTGGAACTGGTAATATTGCTGGTGTAGGAACAGCAATAGCCCTTGGTGGTCCGGGAGCAGTATTATGGATGTGGATTACTGGTGTTTTTGGAATGGCAACTAAATTTGCTAGTTGTTTATTAGGTCAGAAATATAGGGTAGTTAGAGAAGATGGAACAGTTAGTGGTGGCCCGATGCATTATTTAGAAAATGGCTTAGGGCAAAAGTGGCTAGGGGTTTTATTTGCTCTCTTTGCAGGGATAGCTTCTTTTGGAATCGGTAATATGGTACAAGCTAATTCAGTAGCTGATCCACTACATAGTACCTTTGGAATTCCAACAGCAGCAACTGGAATTGCAATAGCACTTATTGTTGGATCAGTAATTATTGGTGGAATTAAGAGAATTGGTAAGGTAACTAGTAAGGTTGTTCCTTTGATGGCTGTTATTTATTTCTTAGGTGCATTGATAGTTCTACTAGCTAATGCTAGTCAACTTCCAGCTGCGTTTGCTACTATATTTAGGCAAGCATTCAGACCGACTTCAGCAGCAGGGGGATTTGCTGGAGCAACGGTAGCAGCAACTTTACGTTTTGGAGTTGCTAGAGGTATCTTCTCTAATGAAGCTGGTTTAGGTAGTTCTCCAATGGCGCACTCTGCAGCTAAAGCAGGTCAGCCGGTACATGAAGGTTTAGTAGCAATGTTAGGGCCACTAATTGATACTTTGCTTGTTTGTACTATGACAGCGTTAGTAATTGTAGTAACTGGTGCTTGGGAGAGTGGAGAAGTTGGAGCATCATTGACAGCTCAGGCATTTGAAATGGGATTACCTGGTCCTGGTGGTTGGATTGTTACTTTCGGAATTATATTCTTTGCTATTTCTACAGCTATTAGTTGGTCTTATTATGGCGAGCGTTGTGTAGATTATCTTTTTGGTCAAGAAGCAATTAAATTTTATCGTTGGTTATATATTCTAGCTTTACCAGTTGGTGCTATGGTGCAATTAGAATTAATCTGGTCACTTGCAGATGTAGCAAATGGATTAATGGCATTTCCTAACTTAGTTGGTATTATAGGATTATCTGGAGTAGTTGTTAAGGAAGCTGAAGCTTACTTCCAGAATTCAGATAACATTAAGATTTCTAGATGAGTATAAATTCAATAGATTTAACCGAGAATTTTGTAAATGTTGTAGAACCCATAGAAACCATATCTATTTTACATTGTAAATTGTACACTAAGACGGGGATGTAGAGAAACTTAGTTATCTGTGAAGCACTGTGGTGATAGGCTTAAATTTAGCAAATGATTTTTATTACGGAAAGTCTAATAAGACTTGTAGGGAGAACACTAATCAAGAAAAAAAGAGGTGGATCGTATGAAATTTACTAAAATGCACGGACTTGGTAATGATTTTGTAATAGTTAATTTATTAGAAGAAAAGTTGACTAATCTAGGGCAGTTGGCCCGAGAAATATGTGATAGACATTTTGGTGTGGGAGCTGATGGTTTGGTCTTGGTCTTACCAGCTGAAAAGGATGAAGCGGATTTTAGGATGAGAATATTCAATCCTGATGGTAGTGAACCGGAGATGTGTGGGAATGCGATCAGATGTTTTGCTAAATATCTTTATGAGCGAAAATTGACAGATAAAACAAAGGTTAAAGTGGAAACGTTGGCAGGAATTATAATTCCTGAATTGATTATTGAAGCTGGTCAGGTAGAGGTTGTAAAGGTTGACATGGGCCAACCTCGCTTAAAGAGTCAAGAGATTCCAATGGCTGGAGTTGAGCAGAAGCAGGTAGTTAAGCAACCTTTAGAGGTTGCAGGTCAAGAGTATGAGATAACGGCTGTTTCGATGGGCAATCCTCATTGTGTAATCTTTGTAGATCAAGTAGATGATTTTCCGGTCAGTGAAGTTGGCCCGTTAATTGAGAAGCATTCTTTATTTCCTGTCAAGACCAATGTAGAATTTATAGAAGTAGTTAACTCTGATGAGTTGAAGATGAGGGTCTGGGAAAGAGGAGCAGGAGTTACTCTAGCTTGTGGAACAGGTGCCTGTGCTTCAACAGTAGCAGCTATTTTAAATCAGCTGACTGATAGAGAAGTAATGGTTCATCTACTCGGTGGTGACTTATTGATAGAATGGGCTGAAGATAACAATCATGTCTATATGACTGGCCCAGCTGAAGAGGTCTTTGTTGGAGAGTGGAAAGAGTAGTTGATAGTTTAAAATTGACAGTTGATAATTAAAAGATTAAGGTCAAAACCTTTTAAAGTTCTATTTTTATTAGTTTGAGGTGGCTTTAACTATCCATTATCCATTATCAATTAGAACTGGATTGCAGAAAGATTTATATATACATGAAGTATTATAATAGTAAGCTTTAATTCAAGTGAGAAGAATAAAGAATAATAAGAGGTGATTATAATGGCAGAAGAGAGTTATATTCAACAGTTATTTGCTGATAGAATCGGTGGTAGTCAGTTTGGTAAGGGAGATGTAATCTATAAATTTGAAAAGATAAAGCGGGCCAAACAGGTAGCTAAAGAGAAGCATCCTGATGTTGAATTGATAGATATGGGTGTTGGTGAGCCTGATTGGATGGCAGATCAAGGAGTAGTAGAGACACTTTGTGAAGAAGCTAAGAAATGGGAGAATAGAGGTTATGCCGATAATGGAATCTTTGCCTTTAAGGAAGCGGCAGCTCAATATATGGAAGAGGTTTATGGGATTGAGGATTTAGATCCTGAGACGGAAGTTAATCACTCTATTGGTTCTAAGCCTGCTTTAGCTATGCTTCCAGCAGCCTTTATCAATCCTGGTGATATTACGATTATGACTACACCTGGTTATCCAGTAATGGGTACCCATACAGAATGGATGGGTGGTGAAGTAGTTAATTTGCCATTATTGAAGGCGAATGACTTTTTACCTGCTCTGTCTACTCTGACTGAGGAGCAGAGAGAACGGGCCAAATTGTTGTATTTAAATTATCCTAATAATCCTACTGGAGCAGTAGCTAATGAAGAGTTCTTTACCGAAGTAGTCAGCTTTGCTAAAGAGAATGATATTATAGTAATTCATGATGCAGCTTATGCTGGTTTAACTTTTGATGATTATCAACCGTTATCATTCTTATCGATTCCAGGGGCCAAAGAGGTCGGCATTGAGATTCAATCTCTATCCAAAGCCTTCAATATGACAGGATGGCGGATGGCCTTTGTAGCAGGGAATCCATTAGTAGTTAATGCTTTTGCTACAGTCAAGGATAATAATGATTCGGGCCAATTTAAAGCAATTCAGCAGGCTGCTGTCTATGCTCTTAACCATCCCCAGATTACAGAAGAGACGTGTAGTAAATATTCCCGAAGACATAATATGTTGGTTAAGGTACTAAAAGAGGTAGGTTTCGATGTTACTAAACCTAAAGGTTCTTTTTATCTCTATGTTCAGATTCCAAAAGGGATTAAAGGTGGAGTTGAGTTTGCAACAGCAGAAGAGTTTTCTCAGTACTTAATTAAAGAACATCTCATCTCGACAGTCCCTTGGGATGATGCTGGAGCCTTTGTTAGATTTTCTGTGACTTTTGTAGCTGATGGTAAGGCAGAAGAGGAAGAAGTGATTGAAGAGATTAAAGCTAGATTATCTAGTGAAGAATTTATCTTTTAATCATTAAGACGAGCAGACTGGATGATAATTTCAGCCTGCTCGTTTTGGTAATCTTAGAATTGGTGAGTTTGTACCATATTACGACATTCAGCAGCACAGTCACGACAGATTTGAGCACAAGCTTGGCAGTGATCATCTTCGAACTGTTCACACTCAGCTGCACAAGCATCACAGATCTCAGCACATAATTCACAGATTTGACTAGCAAATCTACTATTACCTGCCATATACTTAGCAGAGATAGAACAGATCTCAATACAGTCCTTTAATAGCTCTATACATTCTATCCTCTTATCCACATCAGGTGCATGCAAGCAAGCATCCAAGCAGAATTCACACTCTGCCAGGCACTGATTACAGATATCGATACATTTTTGATACCTATCCATATGAGTTTCCATCATAGTTGGCATTATTGAAATTCCCCCTTTTAAATTTTAGTAGCCTATAAATAGTATTTGAAAAAAGGCTGTAGTTTATTTCTGTAATTTAGAGGAAAGATTAAGATTATAATCAATATCTGTACTATATTTTAGATTAACTATATTAGAGTGAGAATTTTATTCTTAAAGCAGGGAAATTGAAATTTATCTTTAATTAATAATTGAATACTGGATTATTTTTAATCAGCCCCAGAGGAATTATCCTCTGGTTTTTTGTTGACACTGATAATTGAGGAGTGAAATTGATGCAGCTTAGATTAGCAGGAATTACACCTGAGAGTGTAGTAGATGGGCCAGGAGTGAGATTCACTATCTTTGCTCAAGGTTGTAAGCATCAGTGTTCAGGGTGCCATAATCCCGCTACACATTCTTTTAAAGCAGGGAAGATGTTTGAGATAGAAGAGATAATTGAGCAGATCAAGGAGAAGGCTTTAATTACTGGAGTTACCTTTAGTGGAGGAGATCCTTTCTTTCAGGCAGCAGAGTTTGCTCAGTTAGGACAACAGATTAAGGAGTTAGATCAAAAGCTTGATATTATTACTTATACAGGATTTTTATATGAGGAATTGATTCAAGATCAAGAAAAACTATCTTTAGTAAAGGTAACTGATGTTTTGATCGATGGTCTATTTGAAGAAGCTAAACAGGATTTAAGCTTAAATTATCGTGGTTCTTCTAATCAACGGGTGATTGATGTTAAGAAGTCATTAAGAACAGATAAAATTGTAAAAGTAAAATTGTAAAGGGAGTGAAGGAGTTGAAAGAGTTGAAAGAGTTGAAAGAAGTAACACAAAATTATTTTAGTAATTATAATGTTCCAGACGTAATCAATCAGGAATCGGTCATTATGTTTATCCTTGAATCGCCACATACCCAGGAGATGAAAAATGGCTATCCAGTAGCAGGTAGTTCGGGAGTGGAGATGACTAAGAATATTTATGGAAAGCAGTTCAAGGAGCCATTTGGTAAGTTGGTCAGTCAGAAGGAAGAGTATCAGGAGCAGTATCAAAATTTAAACAAGTTCAGTATCTTGAATGTAGCACCTGCTCCGATGCAAAAAGGAGGGTTACAGGAGTATGATTTGAGTGCTGGGGATGAAAGGGTCGTTGCTATCTTAGAAAAATTGCGAACCAACTATAAGAGTAAAAGCCATCAAAAAGAAGGGTGGAATCAGGTTAAAAAGATCGTGGTAGCCAATTTTAAGGAGCGTTTGGTGGAAGCATTAAATGAGTTGCCTGATAATCAATATTTAGTTCCCTGTGGTAAGTTGGCAGAGTCTTATTTAGATTTAGTTAAGGATGATTTAGAATTGATTCAAAAGCAACAGATTATTGAGGGAGTTCCTCATCCTTCGTTTAATCAATGGAGCTATGATGATGCGATCGCTGATTTAATTGAAAAGATAAAGACATTTAATATTGAATAATGAATATTGAATAATTGAACAATTAATTACAAATTACTAGTAACTAGTCTTGTATTTAACTCAACCTTAACCTTAGACTTAAACTAAAGTTGCCGTTAGGCAACTTTATTCCTCACACTCAACTACATACCTCATAGCGACATCTAACTTAACAAGATTTTCTTCTGGGTTATCTTCGATTCTGATCATTCCTAATAAGCCTTGGTCATCCTTCCAATCAAGATATTCTTGGGTTAGATGCTGTGCTGCTTCTTCGCTAAAAGGTTCGTCATAATTAGCTAGATTATCTAAGTATAGCTTGCGAGGGACTTGTAAAGTTTTATGTTTGACCTGAAAGCAGAGACCTTCTGTATCTGTTTCTTTTATTTGTTCGAGATGCTTCATTATTAATACCTCCTCATAAGTAGGATGGGCCAATTTTTAGTTAAGAATACAGAGTATAAATTGGCAATTGTTGAACTTGAATGTCATAATTTTTTGAAACTTAAATAATTCAGGTTCTAGCTTGACAAACAGAAAAGATTATAGTTATAATAGCAGTAGCATTTAAAATTGAATAATATATATCTATGTAATCGCCTAATTCTAGATTTAGAAACGGGGGACCCATTTTTTGGGGCGAATCTGAATTCACTGTCAGTGAATTTGGTAAGGTGACCTTTTGACCTGAGCCCGACAGCTAACCTCGTAGGCGTTCAAAAGGGTAGAAGGTCTTTGTTTAATTTAACACTTAGGGATAAGTGACTTAATTTATAACCAAGGCTACGGCTACCTGCTGTAGTCTTTTTTGTTTTGTTATATTAAAGTTGATTATTAGTTAAAATAAATTTATGAGGTGTAAAGATGAAGGTTAAGAATTTGAGTTTGAAGACTAAAATTTTATTGGGATATATTTTAGTAATTTTAATTACTATTGGAGCTATAGGATGGTCTATTAATAACTTTTTAAAGTTAAATGAAGCAATAAATAATATTATGGTAGAAAATTATCGTAGTGTTGTTGCTTCTGAAGGGATGATGGAAGCATTAGAAAGGCAAGATAGTGCAGAATTGATCTTTGTTTTTGGACAGCAAGATAAAGCATTGGATATATTTCAAGAAAATCAAATGGAGTTTATTAAACATCTGTCAAGAGCTGAAGATAATATTACCATTGAAGGGGAAAGAGAAATTATAGAAAGAATTAAAGAAGAGTATCAAGAGTATTTAGAGAAATTTTTAGTTTTGCGTCAAACTTTTAATCAAGATGGTTTTGAAGTAGCTCAAGATTATTATTTAGAAGAGATTATGCCACAATTTGAAGATATAAAAGAACAAACAAGAGATTTACTAATTATCAATCAAGATCAAATGAAATTAGCTCAGCAGAAGGCCAACGATGATGCAGAGCAAGCTATTTATTCGACAATAATTTTTTCGGTAATAGCAGTAATAGTCGCTTTAGCCTGTGGAAATTACATTTCAAACTTGATTATTAAGCCGACTAAGAAGTTGACTGAAAAAGTAAAAGAGGTAGCTGATGGTAATTTGGATCAACTGATTGAAGTTAGTACTAAAGATGAAATAGGTCAGTTGGCCCATGAATTTAATAGTATGACTCAACAGCTTAAAGATTATGAAGAGATGAATATCAATAAATTAGTTGCTGAGAAGAAAAAGTCAGAAGCTATTGTAAAGAGTATTTCTAATCCATTATTAGTTACTGATAATCAAAATAAATTATTACTTATGAATTCTAAAGCAGAGAAATTGTTTGCTTTAGATGAACAGCAGATAAAAGGAAATCATGTTTTGGAAGTAATTAAAGAAGAAAGAATTTTTGAATTGATTACTAAGACATTACAAACTGGAAAAGAACAAAAGATAAGGGATGCTGAAGCATTAAAGCTTATTCAAGATGAAAAAGAGTGTTATTTCAGGATGACAACTACTCCCGTTAAAAATGAAGATAATGAAGTTAATTTAATAATAATTCTATTAGAAGATATTACTCACCTTAAAGAAGTAGATCAAATGAAATCAGAATTTGTATCTATGGTTTCTCATGAATTCAGAACGCCCTTAACATCAATGGGTATGGCAGTTAGTATGTTATTAGAAGGTAGTATTGGTCAATTAAATGAAGAGCAAAATGAACTGTTAACAGTTGTTAAGGAGGATTGTGAGCGGTTGAATCATTTGGTTGATGAATTATTAGATCTTTCTAAAATAGAATCTGGAGAGATAAATCTTGATTTTAATTCAATTAAAGTAGCTAAAATTTTTGAAGTTTCTCTACGCCCGTTTACTGAACAGGCGAAAGAGAATGGAGTAGATTTAGTAGCAGAAGAGGTAGGGAACTTGGAGGTTTATGGAGATTTAAGTAAGATTAGTTGGGTGATTACAAATTTAATTGGGAATGCTTTACGTTATACTGATCAAGGGGGAGAAATAAGATTAAGTGCTGAGAAGAAAGGGCATAAGGTTCATATTGCGATCAGTGATACCGGGAAGGGGATTCCTAAAGAATATCAAAGTAAAGTATTCGATAAATTTGTTCGGGTTAGTGATGATCAAGCTGAAGATACAGGTACAGGTTTGGGATTAGCTATTGCTAAGGAAATTATTGAAGCTCATGGTGGACGGATCTGGGTGGATAGTGAAGTTGGGGAGGGAAGTATTTTTACTTTCACTCTTAAGCTACCTAAATAAGGATGGGATAAAGATGGAGAAAATATTACTGGTTGAGGATAGTAAAAATATAATAACTGTTTTAAAATTATGCTTAAAGAATGCTGGATATCAGGTTAAGGTGGTTTGTAATGGAGTTGATGCAGTGAAGGCTGCTTTTGATTGGAAGCCAGATTTGATTTTACTTGATATCAAGCTTCCTAAAATGAATGGTTTCTTAGTCTGTGAAACATTACGAGGTGATGAAATTATGGCAGATACTCCTATTTTAATGTTAAGTGCTAAAGCCGAAGAAGAAGATATCAAGAAGGCATCTGAATTAGGAGCTGATGATTATTTAATTAAACCTATTGAACCTAAAGGTTTATTAAAAAAAGTTAAGGAATATCTATAAATAAAAGGAGGATTTAAGATGGCTAACAATAAAATTTTGGTAATTGATGATGAGAAGAATATTAGAATTACTTTAACAAAATGTTTAGAAGGAGATTACGAAGTACTAACTGCTGTTAATGGAGAAGATGGATTGGAAAAGATTGAAAACAATAATTTTGATTTAATATTATTAGATATGAAACTACCGGGAATTGATGGCATGGAAGTATTAAGTAAAATCGAAGAATTAGATAGTGAAGCTAATGTGATTATGATTACAGGTTTTGGTACTGTTGAGACTGCAGTAGAAGCTATGAAATTAGGGGCATTAGATTATTTACGAAAGCCATTTAGTTCTGAAGAGATTAGAGATGTTGTGCAAGAGGTGTTAGAGCGTAGAAGTTCAAAACTAAAAGAAGAAGAGTTAGATAGCTATGAAGATTATTTAAATTATGCTAAATCTTGTATTAATAAAAGAAATGTTAGAAAGGGTGAGGAATATTTACAAAAGGCAGTAGCTTTGGATACTTCTAAACCTGAAGCATTTAATTTATTAGGAGTAATCTTAGAGTTGAAGGGTAAAATTTTAGAAGCACAGAAGAAATATCGAGCGGCGTTATCATTGGATCCAACTTATCAGCCAGCTAAGGATAATTTAAATAGAACAACTAAATTCAATTATGAAAGAAAAGGAATCAATTTAGGAGATGGAGAATAATGTATATTCTAATTATTGGTTGTGGCAGAACAGGGTCTTATTTAGCCAATTTATTATCTAAAGAAGAAGAAAATGTCGTTGTAATTGATAAGGATGCTACTTCATTTGAAGAGTTATCCGCAGAATTTACTGGTTTTACTGTTGAAGGTGATGCTACAGAGATAGAAGTTTTAAAGGATGCTAAATTGGCTAAAGCAGACAGTGTCGTTGTAACGACTGATGATGATAATGTTAATGCTATGATTGCTCAGATAGCTAGTGAATTATATCAAGTGCCTAAGGTATTGGTTAGGGTCTTAGACTCACAAAAAGAGGTTATCTATAAAGAGTTAGATGTAATTACAATGACTCCTACTAGTCTATTGGTGGATAAATTTAAAGATGAAATTGTAAGGAGCGTTTAGCAATGGAGATTATAATTGTAGGTGGAGGAAAGATAGTATATTTTTTAGCTAAAAACTTTTTAGCTAAAGGCTATCAGGTTTCAGTTATTAATAAGGATCAAGATTATTGTATAAATTTAGCTAAGAAATTAAATGCTGTAATTATACATGGTGACGGTTCTAAGTTGAATTATTTGGAGCAAGCTAGGGCAAGTAGGGCAGATGCTATTTTAGCTTTAACTGATAATGATCCTGATAATTTATATATTTGTCAGTTGGCCCAGAGGGAATTTGAAATTCCTAAAACTTTTTCCGTAATTAATAATCCTGATAATGAAGAGATATTTAAAAATTTAGGTGTAGATACAATCTTTAATACAACTAAATTAATTTCACTATTGATTGAACAGCGGGTAGAAACCACTGATGTAAATAATTTATTATCTATTGAAGAAGGAAGGCTCAATTTGTCTCAAGTTATTTTAAAAGAAGGCTCACCAGTATTAGGTAAGAAATTAAAGGAACTTAATCTGCCTGATGAGATTGTCTTTGGTTGTGTTATTAGAGGAGAAGAGGTCGTAATTCCTAAAGGAAGTACAAAACTATTGGAAAATGACAAGGTATTAATTATTACTTTACCACAAAGACAAGCAGAAGCTTTTGATGTTCTTACTGGTGAGGAGTAATAAAGTTGACTAGCTGGAGGAATAATATATGAGATATAACAGAATAATTAAGAATAGATATAAGTTGATAATAAAGTATATTGGTATTTTAATTATGGCAATTGGTGGTTTTTTATTATTACCATTATTAGCTTTGCCTTTTTATCCAGATGAAATTATCTACTTAAAGGCTTTTGTAATTCCCTCAATTATATTTAGTAGTATTGGTTATTTGTTTTATAAGAAGATAGATTCTAAAGATGAATCAACCCTTTCGTTAAGAGAAGGTGGAATTATTGTTTTAAGCTCTTGGCTTGTGGCAATTATTGCTTCAGCTTTACCATTTGTGATTACAGGAGAGCTTAACTTTACCCAAGCGGTCTTTGAAGCGACAAGTGGTTGGACGACGACTGGATTATCAGTTGTTGATGTAGCAGAGGCACCACATATATTTCTGTTGTGGCGTAGTATTATGCAATTTTTTGGTGGGGTTGGTTTGGTTGTTGTGATGTTATCTTCAATTTTACATCCGTATGGTTTTGGATTATATAATGCTGAGGGAAGAAGTGATCAGTTATTGCCTCATGTAAGGAGATCAACTAAGGCCATTATGTATATCTATTGTGGTTATACAATTAGTGGGATAATCCTATATGTATTGGTTGGTATGGGGTTATTTGATGCTATTAATCATTCGATAGCAGCTTTATCAACTGGTGGTTTTTCTACTAGAGTTGATAGTTTAGGTTATTGGGATAGTTTGTCTATAGAGATGGTAACTTGGGTATTAATGATTTTAGGAACGATTAATTTTGCAACTCATTTTGCCTTGTTAAAGGGTAAATTTAAAATATTTTTTAAAAATGGTGAAATAAGATTATTATCTGCTTTGATTGCTTTATTTGTACCAGTAGTTATCTATTTTTCTTTGGTTGAGTTATATGATACTTTACCTAATGCATTAAGAAGAGGAGTTTTTGAAATAATAAGTGCAATTTCTACTACTGGCTTCTCTCTTAATACTTTTGCTAATTGGAATCAATTTGGGGTCTTTTCTGTGGTGATTTTAATGTTGATTGGGGGAGGAATTGGTTCGACTGCTGGTGGAATTAAGCTATTTAGAATTTATTTAATGTTAAAATCTTTAGTTTGGGAGTTACAAGGGTTCTTTTTACCTGAGAATGTGGTTAGGGAGAATTATATTTGGCGAGGAGAGAGTAAGTTATATATCAAGCCAGAGTATATTAAAACGACAGCTAATTACATATTTATCTATATGATTACTTATTTTTTAGGGGTCTTAATCTTTTTGGCCCACGGTTATCCTTTGTTAGAGTCAATGTTTGAATTTGCTTCTTCTTTAGGAACAGTAGGCTTATCAATTGGATTGACCAGTCCAGAATTGCCTAGTTTGATTTTATGGACTCAGACTTTTGGAATGTTTTTAGGGAGGCTTGAATTTTTAGTAATCTTCTTTGGAATTGTGAAAATAATTAAGGATACTAAGTATTTAATGCCTCAGAAGTGATAGTTAACGGAGGGATAAATCATGAAACAAAAATTTGATATACATAGCCTCTCCCCAGCCCAGATATTATCATTAGGTTATTTGATAATTATTGTGGTGGGGACGGGATTATTGAGTTTACCAATTGCAACTATTCAAGAAGGGGGTATGAATGTTTTAGATGCCTTATTTACTGCTACGTCTGCTACAGCGGTAACAGGTCTAATAGTAGAAAACACCGCTGAATTCTTTACCACTTTTGGGCAAGCAGTGATTATGTTCTTGATTCAGATTGGTGGTTTAGGACTAATGACAATGGCTACTTTATTTGCTTTATTAGTTGGAAGGGAAATCACCTTGAAGGAAAGATTGATTATTCAAGAGGATCTTGACCAATTTAAATTAGCAGGTCTTATTAAATTGGTTAAGTATGTAGTGACAGTAGCTTTAAGTATTGAAGCGGTTGGTGCTTTCTTATTATTTCTTAGATTTGTTCAGGATATGCCTGTAGGGCGGGCACTTTATTTTGGGATCTTTCATTCAATATCAGCTTTTAATAATGCTGGGTTTGATATCTTCGGTAATAGTCTAGAAAACTTTACGGGGGATATCGTGGTTAATTTAGTAATTACCAGTTTGTTTATTATTGGTGGAATTGGCTTTGCTGTTATTGCTCAGGTTTATAATAATAAGAGAAATTTTAAGAAGTTTTCGCTACATACTAAGATGGTCTTAAGTATAACTGCTATCTTAATTATTGCTGGAATGCTTGTAGCTTTTACGTTGGAATATAATAATCCAGAAACATTAGGTCAGTTGACCTTAGGTGAAAAGACGTTAGCTTCTTATTTTTTAGCTGTTACCCCAAGAACTGCTGGGTTTAATACTGTACCTACAGGAGGATTGCGGAGTTCTACCTTATTATTTATGATTATTTTGATGTTTATTGGAGCTTCTCCTGGTTCGACTGGTGGTGGGATTAAGACGACTACCTTTGGGGTTTTAGGAGCAGTCTTATATGCTCGAGTAGTTGGTAGGGATGATATAGAGGTTTTTAAAAGAAGATTAGATAAGAATGATATTTATAATGCGATTTCGATTGTCTTTATTGCTATGTTATTAGTATTAGTAGTGACTATGCTCTTAAATATTACTGAGCAAGCAGAATTTTTGGCTCTATTATTTGAAGCAGTCTCTGCTTTTGGTACGGTTGGTTTATCGACAGGAATAACGGGTGGCTTATCGAGGATAGGAAGAGTTTTAATTATTATTACAATGTTTGCTGGTAGGGTTGGCCCGTTGACGATTATAGTAGCAATTGCTCAAAGAAAAGCTAAGGCCAATTATAAATATGCTAAAGAGAGAATTTTAGTTGGTTAAATAAGGAGGAATGAGTTATGAAGCAATTTGCGGTAATAGGAGTAGGTCGCTTTGGTACCAGTGTAGCTAAAACCTTAATTGATAAAGGTTATGATGTACTAGCGATAGATTGTGATGAAGAAAAGGTTCAGAATATAAGTAGTTATGTAACCCATGCTGTGCAAGCAGATGCAACAGATGAGAGGGCTTTGAAATCATTAGGAATAAGTGAGATTGATACAGCTATTGTCAGTATTGGCGATAATTTAAATGCTAATATTTTAGCAACATTGATTTTAAAGGAGTTAGGAGTAGAATATGTTGTTGCTAAAGCACAGGATAATTTACATGGGGTCTTATTGACTAAGATAGGTGCAGATAAGGTTGTCTATCCTGAACGGGATATGGGCCAACGTCTTGCCAATAATTTGATATCTGCTAATTTATTAGATTATATAGAACTGTCACCTTATTATCGAGTTGCTGAAATATTGGCAACCGGGGATTTGGTGGGACATAGTTTAAAGGAGTTGGACTTGAGGAGAAGGTATGGAGTCAATGTGATTGCAGCGAAGACAGAAGATGGCTTAAATGTTTCACCAGGGCCAGACTATGTAATAAGTCAAGATGATTTATTGGTGATCATGGGGGAGAAAGATAAGTTGGAAAAGGTGTTTGAGGTAATGTGTAACTAGATTTAGAGTTTGAAAGATTGAAGATATTGAGGATTGGTTAAATTAAGAAATTATAAGACTAAAAGGGGAGATTAATGATGCATATTATAATTGCGGGTGGAGGAAGAACTAGTAAAAAAATGCTGGAATTATTCAAGGGTCATTCTCAACAGTACAAGGTAACTTTAATTGAGAGTGATAAAAAGGTTTGTGAATATATTTCTGAGGTTTATCCTTATGTTGAAATAGTCTTTGGGGATGCAACTCATCCTGAGATTTTAGAAGAAGCTAGAAATAATAATACAGCAGCATTTATAGGTGTTACTGGAGAAGAGCAAACTAATCTTTTGGCAGGGAAAGCAGCTAAAAAGATGGGGATTCCAGAGGTTATTTTAACAATAGGAACTCATCAATATAGAGAGTTGGCTAAAGTTATGGAATTGAATAATATAATCAATCCTGCTGATTCGATTTCCGCTGAGATAGTTACTCGTTTGAATGGGGCTGATTTTGCTGAATTAATTCATGATCTTCATCTTGAGATTGAATTTAAGAAGATAGTTGTTGATCAGTGGTCAGAGCTAAAAGAAGTACCAGTTACTCAATTTGAAGAAAAAGTTGCAGGGAATGCTTATCCAATCCTTATTCTTCGGCATCAAAGCTATCATTTACCATCAGATATTGATGAATTTGAAGTAGGTGATGAAGTAATTTATTGGTATAAAGAAAAGAAGAAAGGTATCTTTTAGATGGGAGGTAAAAGATGAAAAGTTTGAGTAATAATAACTTTTTAGATGATATTGTTTCATCAGTAAAGTATATTGTTAAATGGACATTACTTTCTGTGTTAGTCGGTATTGTAGTAGGCTTTGCAGCAGTAATATTTACTGGTAGCCTTAATTGGGGGATAGAGCTATTAAGTGGAGTCTTTGCAACAAGATGGGTTTATATTATGCCGATTATTGGTCTCTTTCTTAGTGGCTTTTTAACGTCAACCTTTGCCCCTGAGGCTGCAGGACATGGTACAGATGCGATTATTGAATCCTATAATCAAGACTGGGGTAAAGTTGATATTATAGTAGTACCCGTCAAATTAATTGCCAGCGTATTTACTATTGCTTTTGGAGGTTCAGCAGGGAGAGAAGGGCCAACCGTCCAGATGGGTGGAGGTCTTGGCTATTTTATTGGTAAGAATCTTAATTTGAAGTTGACCGATATCCAAAAGATAGTAATTTGTGGAATGGCGGCTTCTTTCGGTGCTATCTTTACGGCACCTATTGCTGGGGGAATGTTTGGAGCAGAGGTTTTATATATGGATGATGCTGAGTATAAGAATCTCTTTATTGGTTTTATCTCTAGTATTACAGCTTATTATATTCATGCTGTAGTATTAAATAAGCCTAGTTTGTTTACATTTCCAATTCCTCAGGATTATGTCTTTAATCCCCAACAGGATATCTTATTCTTTGTAGCGGTAGGTGTCTTTACAGGATTGGTCAGTTTATTATTCATTAAATCTCTCTATGGTTATGAACACTTAAATGAAGAAATAAGACTTCCTGATTATTATAAAACGGCTTTAGGCGGAGCTTTAACAGGACTTACAGCTGTGATTATAACTCCACAAGTTTTAGGGACGGGTATTTCATTGATCGAAGAGATAACAGTTAATTCTAATTTTGGAGTTGGATTGATATTCTTATTGATGATTGGTAAAATTTTAGCGACATCATTTACTATTGGTTCAGGAGGAAGTGGTGGAGTTGTAGCACCTGCCTTGACGATTGGAGCATTGGGAGGGGCATTTTTGGCTAATATCTTAAATTATCCTCATCCTTTTGCCCTTGTTTCTGCAGTTGCTGTCGGGGTGTTGGGTAGTGCGGCCCATATTCCAGTAACTACCACTTTGTTAGCTGCTGAATTATTCGGAATTGAATTGATCAAGCCAGCAACGATAGTCTGCTTTATTGGGGCTTGGATTGCTCGTAGTGATACCTTATATAGAGAAACCTATGTCAGTAAAACCGAAAAATCAAAGGCAGCTCATTCTTTTACAAGAGATGAGATAGAGTAAATCTTAAAAGTAAGACTAAAATATCAAATTTTGAAGATGATTGTAAAAATATGATAATTTAATCAACTTGACAAATGACTGATTTAAGGATTATAATATATTAACAAAACTAAATAATCTATTTTAATCGCTTAGTTCTATGTTTATACTAGAAGCGGGGGACCCATTTTTTTGGGGCGAATCTGAATTTACTATGGGTGAATTCGGTAAGGTTACCCTTAACCTGAGCCCGACAGCTAACCTCGTAAGCGTTCGAAAGGGAGTAGATCAAGAGTTAATTAGGGATATCTGTATATATTCCTTAAAAGACTATGGCTATCTGCTGTGGTCTTTTTTTATTTATGATGTAATTCAATTCTAGTTGAAAAATAATTGATAAAATATGATCTGATAGGAGCTACCAAACAGCTTATAATTAATTGATTAAAACTATTTAAAAATAATCAAAACTGTTGGTTGCTCTCTAGGG
>NZ_JALKBX010000042.1 GCF_023227745.1 Natroniella acetigena
TATTCTCCTTTCATTTGATCTGGCATATTTAATGATAGAGGATATATCGGTTTTTTTGTATCTTTTTTTACTGTTAAGTTATGTTGTTTTTATTAAATCACAAAAGTCGTTGTTGAACCATAATAAATTGAACTAATTTCAAACTGTAATATTTTGGGCATTTAATCATATAAGACTTTTCTTAATTGATCTTCAAATGCTTCATCAGGAGTCAAGTAGCTTAATATTTTTCTTGGTAAAGTATTACACCAATTTTAAACTTTAGCAATTGCTTTAATAGAATACTCATTTATACTTGTACCTTTAGGAATAAAACGTCTTATAAGACCATTATGACGTTCATTAGTGCCTCTTTCACCTAGGGCATATGGATGAGCAAAATAAACTTTAGTATCAACAATTTGCTCTATGGATGATGTTTCAGCGAATTCAGAACCATTATCACAAGTGAAGCTTTTAAAAACTTTTGAAAAGCAATCCCCAGCTTCATTGATTAACTTTAATATGGCATTCTGGACTGATTCAACTGTTTTTCCTGGAATTTTACGAATGATTTCTTTACGAGTCATACGTTCTGTCATAGTAAGAGTTTAAATTTAGCTCCACACTTTTTACGATTAGATTCATAAACACTTTGACCAACATCAGGAAAATAAACCTCAACAGTTTTATTTCCTTTAATTTGAGAAACTGTACCACGTTTTAGTTCATTTCTAATTGTATTAGAAGCTCTACCTAAGCGTTTCGCAATAGCATATGCAGACATTCCTTCGGAATGTAATAATTGAATTTGACCACGCTCATAAGACTTTAGGTGTTTATTTTTTCGAGGTTTTGGTGTATCATTTAAGTATGCCATAGTTTGTACCCTCCTGTAATGTTTTTGTTTTGTGGTGATTCAATTATATTACAGTTAGGTGCACTATGGCTATTTTTATTTAGTTCAATTTCATTTTACAATGAAGCCTTTTAATATAGAATAAGGACTACTTTCAAAGTAATTATTGCTTTGAAAAATCTACTAAGCTATAAATTTTTGATTACTAATTTAATTTGGTTGAGTTAGTAGATCTATATTTTTTAACAATGCAACGATAGTGAGCATTATTAAAAAATCCCAAAAGACTTTACTCAGCTTCAATCAAACTATTTAAGTAATATTATTAACAACGATAAAATATTATTAGGTAAGTACTTATTACAAGGGAGGGAATCTTTTGGAAACGAAGCTCAATAAAAAAATCATAAATCTTAAAGCCTTAATTGCAATCTTTATCACTATCGCATTGATCATTTACTCCGAGCAAGCATTTGAAGCAGCAGTTAATGGCTTACATACTTGGTGGGAGATCGTCTCCCCTGCCCTATTACCATTTTTTGTTATCGCTGAAATCTTGATGGGCTTAGGTGTAGTTCACTTTATGGGGGCCTTACTAGAACCGCTAATGCGACCAATCTTTAAGGTTCCAGGAGTCGGAGCATTTGCAGTAGCTATGGGCCTAGCCTCTGGTTATCCAATCGGGGCCAAGATTACAGGGGAGCTACGTCGAGAAAAGTTATGTACTCAAGTGGAAGGGGAGCGTCTAGTCTCTTTTGCTAATACTGCTGATCCGCTCTTTATGGTTGGTGCAGTAGCTCCGGGAACATCATGATATAAAAAATGGTCAGATATTTATTCAATATTTGACCATTTTTAATTTTATACGGTAACTTTTAAATTAAATATTTGATTTTAGCTCCTTGCATAAATTTAATCATTATCCTTAAATTTCATTTCTATTCCGGATCATATAATTTAGATAATAGCTCACTAAAACTATCACAAATATAGCTTATATCTCCTTCAAGCTGTTCATGCTCCCAAAAAACAATCTTAGGATTTTCTAAATTCTCACGATAATCAAAACAGATTAAATTCCCAAAAGGATCATCAGCAAAGGGATATATTTTTTCAGGTAATCTATCTTTTACATCATTATACACATCTAAAATATTTCCTTTCTCCTCCAAGTTAAAACCTAATAAAGAATTAAAAACAGCTTCTTTTCGTTCAGCAAAATCATATACATCTGGATCTGGTTGAGCTCCATTATTCCTTTTTACTATTTTTTTATAATCTTCAGGAAATTTAACACCTAACTCATCTTCTACTTTCTTTATAATTTCTTTGCTTATACTTCCTTTATCAAATATCCATTTGATTTTATTTGCCATTTTTATCAACTCCTTTTTTTAATACCTATTTTCTTGTCCTCCACCCCAGATTGCTCTGCCTCCAGTATGACCAGTCTTTCTATGAACTTCTGTATCAACTAACTCCATTACTCCAGGTTGTTCATTATGATGCCATGTATATCCTTCTGGAGTTCTTCCATATTCAATCTGTTCTAATTGTCTATCACTAAATTTTTCTTTTAGCTCAGGGTTATTCTTTATTTCTTCAGCTAATTTTTCATTTGCTTTATTAAATTGCACTCTATCAGTTTCTTTAAATAAATCTTTGTCTAACTCTACCCTAAAATCAGATTCAAATTCTGGAAACACACCTTTGAAGACACCTTCATCCAAACTAATCGTTTTTTCTTTAAAAGGAACTTCAGTGTTTGGATGTTCTTCACTTTCTAAGTGTTTATTAATAGTATCTAAATTTTTAAAAGGTTTATTCGCTTCATCAAAACTTTTAACCTCTTTAGGCTTTAGATTTTTAGCAAAATCAGGGACGTCAGGTGAAACTTTTTCGTTTACCTCTTTTCCAACCTCATTCATTTCCTGAATAAATTTTTCTAACATAACTATAACCCCCTCTCCACTTTTTCAATCCAAGCAAAATAAAAGTCTTTGAACCCAAGGTCTTGATGAGCCTTTTCATTTAGTAAGTGTTTAACTAATTTATTTTCTAACTCTTTATCTTCATTTAAATCAACATACTTTCTTAACCCAACTTTAAATTTATCATTCCAATCTAGAAAATTTTTTTCTTTTAACGAAAAGCGAGTTAACTTTTCATAATTTATAAATTCGCCAACTATTTGAGATACCTCATCAAATTTTTCTCGATTCCATAACTCCATATCCTTTTCAGCTTGATATTGATTTAAATTTTTCTCAATTTTATTTTTAATTCTTACTTCAATATCACGACCGATTAACCATTCTTTAATCTTCTCAATATTAAATTCTTCAAGCTCTTTTTCATTATTAAATTTAGATTTTAATAACAATCTAAATAAATCACTTCGCATTTTTTTATCTTTTTTAAATACATTCTTAAAATTATAATTATATTTCAAGGAGTTATTATCTTTATACTCATCAATACTACATAACACAGCTTCTAACCAATCATTTTGATAAACAGCACCTACACCTGTTTTTAACTTAGCCAACTCGATAATTTGTTCTTCATTTAAACTAATTGCCTTGCCAACTAATTGTCTATCTGCTTCGTCTGGTAGCCTTAAAATTATTTTAGTATTTGTATTTTTTATAACAGATTGATCTAACATATTAGGCGACTGGTCTGCTATAATAAACCCTTCTCCATAACTTCTCATTTCTGCAATAGCATTAGAAATCATCTCTACTGATTTCCCTTGCAAATTAGAACTTTCTTGACTTTGCTCAGATGAAGTACGTCTTAATAAATTGTGGGCTTCTTCTAAAACTGTTACATGCTTCAATTTACTATTAGCTTGATTTACATTAGCATATCTTTCTTCATGAAGGCGCATAAATAAAATCCCCATCAGCAATGATTTAGTCTCTACAGAACCAATCCTGCTTAGATCTATAATACAATTTTCATTAAACAGCTTATCTTTATCTAGTTCATTATTAGTTAATATCCTACCTGTTAAGCCAGTAGTTAAAGAACGCACCCTAGTAACTAAAGCTCCTAAATAATCATTTTTCACTTTTTCAGAATAACCAGACTCTTCAACTAAATCTGGTAATACCTGTAATACATCATTAAAATTAGGGTAATTAATATTTGGATTGATACAAATTGAATTATCTAAGTCCCAACCTCTAATTTGATATGCCCTCTCTACTGCTTCTTTTAAAACTGCAGGCATAGCAGCATACATTGGCCAACAAGCATTAAATATTTCTACTAATCTATCAATATGTTCTAAAACATGAATATCATCAGGAAATTTAAAAGGATTAACTTTAAGTAAATCTGTATACCTAGGATTTGTTCCATATACATTCACATCTTCTCTACCACCAAATACTTCTTTGTACTCACCTTTTGCTGGTTCAATGACCAAAAACTTTTTTTCTTTTTCACTTAATTCAGCTAACAATTTATAAATAGTATTGGACTTGCCTGAACCGGTAGAACCAGTTATGAATGTATGCATAGATAAACTTTCAACATCTATTTTAACATTAGTATCTTCTTTTTGGCCCATATGAAATATTTTCCCTATATTAATTTTTTCTTTCTTCCTATCATTTCCATAACTAATAATATTCCTACCAAATTCAGCCGTTTCCATTACCGTAACACCAGTAATTGACTTTACAGGCAATCCAAATTGGATTGTTAACTCTCTGCCATTTAATAACGAGCCTGGAGTTACATAAGGTAGATTTAATTCATCATTCGCATTAAGGTCAATTAAAGGATGATGAAATCTTTTAAGATATTCTTTTACTTTTATTAAATTATCTTTATTTTGATTACCCCAATTATTGATATATGCATCTTCAACTGAAGATGCTTCTCCTCTCATCAAAGATTTAAATGTACTAGCAGCTATTTTAGCAGTCTGATTATCTTCTGCTATAAAATAAGCTGCAGTATTCCACATTCCAAAATCCTTTGAACTTTTTAATCGATCTAATTGTTCATCAATTTTTTCTAATAAATTAGCTACACTTTTATTTTCAAAATTGACTTGTGTACTCTTTGAAATTCCCATTGTTTCTGCTTCACTTTGGTTAATCTGTTGAGATTCTGATTTTGACTGCCCAGTTGTTTTAGATTCTCCTTCTGTCTGACTGTAATTTTGACTTTTACTTTTAGTAGAAGAACTCCCTTTAGTCTTTTGTCCTCCTAATGCACCAACTATCTGTGAAGCAAGTATGGCAGTTATTGGTCCACCGACTGCCCCACCTGCCATAGCACCTAGTGTCATTAAAAACGGAGATCCCTTAGTTTTAGATTCATTTTCTGTATAGCTATCAGTTTTGCTTTCTCCTACTGTATAACTTTGAGTTTTAGTTACACTACTATTAATAGTTTCAGTAAATCCATACGTAGTACCTTCAGTTATTGTTTTACTTTTATCAGTGCCAAAAGTTAATTGATTTTGAGCAAAAGGACTTAGTTGCGAATAAAGTTGTTCATAACCTAATTTTATTTCTTTAATCTGTTCCTTCGCTATAGTATCTGCTATAAATACTGCAGAAAATTCCTCTCCTTTCATAGCATCTATTAATTTTTCAATCCCTTGCACAAACTTTTCTTTATCATCATCTTTTAATGAAGGAATACCTGAAACTGAAGAAATCTCTTTTTCTACTGATTCAGAATTAGATTCAGTAACATCAGCAATCATATCTTCTAGATCATTACCTTTTACATTAGCAATTTCACTTCCTGGAAAATTACCACTAAAACTCTTTTTTAAAATTTTTTCTGCAATAGCAGGTGTTGAATCTTGAGCAACTCTCTTTATTCCTAAATAAATTTCTACATTTTCTTTTTTACTATTAATTATCATCACCAAAGAAGCATTTATATCTTCTAGTGAACTATAAACATTAGCTAGCTTATCTAAGTTATTTTCTGTTCTGTCATAAACTAATTTATTAATCTTAAAAAATCTAAAAGTATTATCAACATCAAATTCTTTTATAGCATCAGGAAGCTCTTTTACATCATATTTTTCTAATTTATTCAAGTAGCTCCTATTTACAAAATCATCTGCTATTTGATATGATTTATCTAATTTCTTTTCATCGACCATAAGGTGGTTCATCTCTTCTACCTCCTCATCTCTGGCTCCTTCATTGCTCTCAATTTCTTTTTCACTTTCCTTTAAAGAAATACTCTTATTATTAATATTATCGCCCCCACTCCTATAGCTATTATTATCAACTTTTTTATATCAGTCTCATTTCTAGCGTTAGTGGTTATAGGCTTTCTTGTCTTACTTTTTTTCTTCTTTCTCTTCTTTACCTCATTATTTAATTCATCCTTATATACTTCTCTACCAACTTCTAATATATGATTAAAACGTTTTTTAGAAAAATTACTACTCATTAACTGAGCCATTAATAAACTTAAATATTCTTCATTCCATTCTGATTTTTCTTTAAAAGTCCTCCCGTCATGTTCTTGCCATAACTCTAAACCAGCACTTTTAGCTTTCTGTTCTATTTTTCTTTTATTAAAATCAATTATACCTCTAACATCTGCAGGATCTTCTCGAATTGAATTTGCTAAAACATTTCTGACCCTAATTACATCTTTATTTTCAAGAGCTTTCTCTAAATATTTATCCATTTCAGAAGACATATTCATTCCCCCTTAAATTTCCAATATATTATATATCTTTTTTGAAAAATCATTAAGCCACTCTATATTTTCTTTATCTTTTTCAATGCTTTTTTTAATTTCTTTCTGACTACTAGACAACTCTCTAAGTTCATTCATTTTATTTTCTATAACCTTATTGAGTTTATTAATTTGTGCTAAAAAATAAGACTTTAACTTTTCACTATCTTCTTTTAAATTTTTTCTTGCATATTGTACATTTGGATACAATGATTCAGAAGCTTTCAAAAGTAATTCTTTAACTAGTTTAATTTCATTAATAACTTCTTTTTTGTCAAAAAACTCCTTGCCAAAAAAAGACTGTATGTTTTCCCAAATTCCTTCTGGATTTCTTTTGATTTTTTGTTTACGCTTACAATTTGAAATTAATTCATTATTATCTGGTAGATTAACCGTAATGTAACTAAAATCATTCCATTGAAAATCATTTTTATCAAATTGAACTAAATCCTCTAAATATTTTTTATACTCATTTATTAATCTCTCTCCTTCGTTTTTTAAAACTTCTTCTTTCATTTTTTCTAAGTCAGTATATATATCTGCTTTTAAATCAGTTACTTCATCTTTAACCTTTTTTATAATATTTTTAGCTTGATAAGGTTTAATATCTCTATTTTTAAATTTCCTTCTGATTTCATTTGTTCTTTTTTCGATTTTAATTGTTATACTTTCAATAGTTTCATCCACTTTATTTTTAGAATTATTTAAATTTCTAATTTTATCCTTAAATTCTCTTGCTTCTTCACCTTTATTTATTTTTTCCTTAATTATATCAATTTTTTTATTTAATTTTTTTCTTAATATATCATTTTCTTTAATCCTATTTTGCAATTTATCTTTCCATTGCTCAGCTTTAATAATGTTTAAAACAGGTTCTATCGCATCTTTAATATTCAGCGGTAAAGTATATTTATCAAGGTACTCATTAATAGCTACTTCAATACTTGGAACACCAGAATGATATAGAGCTTCTTTATAAATATCTTCTTTATCTCTCGCTTCATTAACTTTTTGAATAAGAACATCTTTTCTTAGTTTATTCAATGGTGAATACTGAATTAAGTGTTTATCTTCTACATCATTAAAATATTCACTGTCAAATTTTAATTTATTTTTTTGTCTTCTAGTTAATTTCAGCTGATTAATCTTCATTCTAATTACCTTAGCTAATTCAGCAGATATAGGATATATATTAGGATTATTTATACCCTGCTTTTTTAAATATTTCTCTGCTTCTTTTATATAATCTTCAACAAACTCTTCATTTTCTTCATCAAGATCATCTATCTTATTAAGTGCAAAGATAAATCTATCTTTTGATTGCTTGTCTCCCACCTTCATCTGTTCAGCTACTGCTTTTAAAAGATTGGCATCATCATTTGTTGCTAAACTAGTTACATCTAATACATATAAAATTACAGGCTTAGCTTCCTTTTTAATCACTCGATAAGTTTTTACTTTATGATCAGGATTATTACTACTATTAGGACCAGGTGTATCTATTATTTCTAAACTAGTCTTTTCTGAAGATATAAGTGGTATATCTCCCTCTAACTCAATATAATCTACTTCTGGATTTTCATTCAATTTACTCATCTTTTCTTTATCTAAATCATTAATTTTTTCTAATAAATTTTCATCTTTATCAAAAACTTTTCCTTTAAATTCATTACTCTCATCATTATCTTTTATTTTTACAATTGTAGCAGTACAAGCTCTATTTTTAGAAGGCATCAACTCTTGTCCTAATAATGAATTCAATAAAGTTGATTTTCCAGCACTCATAGTAGCAATTAAAGCCACTTCAAACTGAGACTCTATTGCCTTTTTAAACTTTTTTTGCAACTTAGAACTCCTTAAATCTTCGAAAGGACTGTCTTTCATATAATTAGATAATTCTTTCAGCCTTTTTATCTTATCAAGCTCAGAATCACCTTTAATAGGTTGATGTTCAATAATGATATTTTTGTCTTCTCTTTGATTATATTTCATAACTATCTCTTGTAAATCTGCAAAATCAACTTTTCTACCATAAAATAAAATTTTAAACTCATTTCTATTTATTTCATCTAATAAACCTTCAATTAGTTTATCCAACCATAACTGTAATCTTTTTCCTAAATGGTATTGCAACCTACTATCTTTAGGCAATTCTTTTTCATTAATTTTAATTTCAATTTTGACCTTGTATGGATTATACTTTATAAAAACTTCTTTCATAATTAAATACCCCCATTTTTAATTTATTATATTTTTTAAATTTAATATGCCAGTCTTATCAATCCTAGAGAAAATATTTTTTTTGCTAAATCTATTTCCAGCAACATTTATTTCACCATCACTTTTTATTTGATTATTTTTTATACTTTTTTGCTCAAAATAAGCATTCAAATTATACTCTTCTTTAGCAAAGATTGAATAAAAGAAAGAAAAATCTAAACTTTCCTTTTTAGATAAAGACTGTTCAATTAAACTTTTGCTAAATAAAAATGCTGCATAAGCTGAAATTGGAATTATCTTTGCTTTTTTTATTCCACAATTATCCAAATGATCTTTGGCTTCTTTAATAGTTTCTTCTATATCTTCTCCAGCTTCAAGATCAAATTTATCTAGTTTATTTAAAACAAATATAATATCGTTTGGATTAATATTCCTTTTTTTATAAATATCGACCACTTTATTTAAAAAAGATTGATCATCAGTTGTGGTCAACTGAGTTGCATTTAAAACATAGACCAGGTTTTCAAAATCTTTTCTTCTTAAAACCTCTTCTGTCAACTTGCTATGTTCTTGATACTTAAAACTATTTACTCCAGGTGTATCTATTAGCTTAATTTTTTTATTAGAAGCATCTAAAATTTTCACATCTCCTTCTAGATAAATAAACTCTATATCATTATCTTGATTCCACTTTTGAATAATTTTTTGATTCAACAAAGGAATACTAAGCTTTTCTCCATCTTTTCTTTCAGCATAAGCTACAAAATAATCTAAATTAGGATTATGAGTTATTTCCATAATCTTAGAAGTGCAAACTTGATTTTTTGTAGGTAATAAATCTATACCTACTAATGCATTGATCAAAGTAGATTTACCTGCACTCATTGTTGCTACTATAGGTATTCTTTTTATTTCTTTTTTTATTTCCTCTAAATCATTAATAACTTTCTTATAAAAGTAAGTCAATAATTCAAACCTCCAACTAGACAAATTCTCTTCAAATTCAATTTTAGCTTTCTTTAAGTTGTTTTGGGCAATATTTTTTAAAAATCTTAAGATTTTAATATAATCTTCTTCTTTTATCTTTAATCCTCTTTTTATCATACTAATAAACAAGTCTCTAACTTGAATACTATCTGACATTAAATTAAAATAAATAACATCAGCAAGTAAGATGTATTTATAATTTTTTATTTTAAGTGATAGCCATTTAATTTCAAATTTATATTTTCTTAATCGTTTTAATTTTTCATTTATTTTTTGATGGTCTTTTAATTTATAAAATTCTATTATTTCTTTATAATCTTGCTCTGTAATTCCTAATTTATCTTTATAAAGCTTTAAGAATTTTTCTTCTTCCTTTTTCATCTTTTGATACATATTAATTGCTAAATATAAGATTAAAAAATAATTATATCTTGTCTTATACGTCTCTTTAATTATTGGATGTTCATTAACATTAATTTTATATAATTCATAAATATTTCCTTTAGGGTTCACAACTTATATTTCCCCTCTCTCTTAATTGATACATTTTATTTACATTATACCTTAATATGGTAGACATTAAATGTCTATATGAAACTCTTATTTTAAAGTCACCACACAAATGAAATATTCATTACACCTTAATTATTCATCATTAATTTTCTATTGACCTCTTTAACATATTCATACAAGCTCCCACTTTTCAACAATTGGATATCCTAAACCATTGCTTGTCTTTATCATTACAGTTTCAACAGTATTATTAAATCCAATTACAATCCATATTTTTTCCATCAATCTGCTTTTCCAAAGTAAAGCTTATAAACTTCCCCTTATCTTTCTGATCTCTGCAGTAAGCAAATCCCATTCTTTCATTTTAAAATTTATAATTTTATTCTTTACTCTTTTAGAATTTTTTCTTTATAACCCATATAAACCCCATTAGTAGTTTTACAAAATATTCATTATTGTAACATTTCTATAAAAGTAATGTTTTTCCTTTAAACATAAAAATAACCTGGATCCTTAATTAATAAAAAAACACATATAATGTTTCTAAGCCCATGAAGCATATTTAAAAACAGTTTTTAGAATAAATGTCGTTTTATTCCTTCAAACTATAACTAAAAGGAGGAAGATATTCATGAGCAAGAATAAAAAACGAGCTCCACAAGAGAAGATGCAAATTGTTTTGGAAGCTTTACAGAATGATAATATTTCTGAGACTTGTCGTAAATATGGTATTTATGAAAATCAGTTTTATCAGTGAAGAAAGAAGCTGCTTAATTCAGTTGATAATATATTTCAACATAAGAGCAAAAGAGATCCTGAAAAAGAAAAGCTCAAGCAAGAAAAAGATAGATTAGAAAAAACAATTGTAGAGCTTTTCACTGAACTTCAGATTCTAAAAAAAAAGACGTATAGAGCTTCATGGTAACCTTAAAGGTAAATGGTTTTCTGCTGATAAAAAACGTAAGTTAATGGATATTGTAGAAGAATCAGAGCTTGATATTAAAGATACTTGCGAAAAACTACAGCTTAATCCTGATCGTTATTATCGCTGGAGGCGTCGTTTTAATGCCAATGGTTTAGATGGACTTAAAAACCATAATTCTACGCCTACTTCTTGCCCTCATAGACTTTTAAAGAAAGAGGAAGAAGCAATAATAAGCTATGCTTTAAAAAACCCAGATTTACGTCATAGAAAACTTGCTTATGGAATGCAAAATAAAGATATAGCTTATGCGTCCCCATCCAGTGTGTATAGGGTACTTAACTAACGATTTAATGCCAACTCAAAGTTATCATCAAAAGAATGAAGCAGATGGTAAAATAGAGATGTTCCACAAGACAATCAAACATGATAATGTTTATATTAAAGAAAAATATAATAGCTTCTATGAAGCTGAAGAAGACATAGCTAACTTTATAGAAGCTTATAATAATAGTCGTTTACATCAGGGAATAGAGTTTGTTACTCCCTATGATAAATATACAAGTAAAGCTGATCAGATTATTAAAACTCGCAACCAAAAGCACCAAGAACAAATTGAAAGAAGAAAGCGCCTGAACAAAGAAGCCCATTCAAAAGTAGCTTAAAGTGGGACTATGAAATTATTTTTAGAAAATACTTAATTTATCAGAAACAATGCAAACCATTTAAGTAATATTATCAAGAAAAAGTTCATAAAGTTCATGTTTTCAGAACTTTTTCATGTGGAAATTTAAGTTTTAGTTGCAGTTGATATTATTTGGTAGTTTATTAAAAATTCAATTTTTGTCTTCAGAGTCTAAACCCTTCACTAGTAAAAATCTCTTTGCTACCTTAGAACTTAGAATATATTACTTTTAAAAACAAAAAGGCCTTCCAAGGTTGGCCCTAGAAGGTCTTTTTACTCTGGATTATTCAAAACAGTCAAACAGAACAAATCAAAACATTTCATCTAACCTATAGAAGTAATACCCGAATTTAAAAATCTTTTTTCTCAGGTGTTATATCAACTATATCAAAATCCATCCCTAGATACTTTGATAGTGGTGTCTCCCCATCAGTATTTGCTATTTCATCATCTATATACTTTTTAACTGATTCCTTAGCTTCTCCTAGATCTCTAGTAAATACAGGAAAATAATCAAATTGTTCAATACCTTTAAATTTAACTTTCGCTATCCTCTTTTTATTATTATCATTTTTACAATTAAAGTGATATTCATCTAAAGACATATAATTATTACATGGGCCATCTCCTTCACAAAATGGCTCTTCACAGTTATAGTGATTTCCACATAGCTGAGGGCCAAAATCTTCAAAAGACATATTTATTCCCTCCCAAAAAAAGAGTCTCTATAGGTAATAGATACTCTTTTAAGAGGTTTAAATTAAAGTTATATAATGTTTTATTTTGATATTACAAACATTATATTTATAATTTACTGCATTATATAAATAAACCCATAATATACACATCTTTTAATATTACTCAACTTCTAAAAGAAATTATCCTTCCATAAATATAGCACTAAATCCATTTTATAAAATATTAAAGTTTTACAAGCATAATTTATTCTAGCTCCTAGAGTACACTTTTCTAATTAATACTAGGAGGGATAAATATGAAATATGTACCTACTTTAAGGTATCGTAATGTTGAAAGAAGTGCTTTAAAAGAATTTAACCTCAGTCTTAATTCTTCTTCAGAAAAACCTTCATTAAGTAATGAGATACTTCCTTTATTAGAAATAGTGAAAGAAAAACCTCATAGCAATATGAAGGGCAATTTTAAATCATCATACCTTCGGGAGTTAAGGCAATTTGATATTCCTTTTATGTTAGATTTTCCGTTATATCTTCCTCTTACTGAAGATACAAAAGATAATGTTAAGGCTTTTTTAAAACCGTTACAAGAAAGAGATCCTCTTATAACTGCTAAATTTCTAGGCCTTAAGGATATTCAAAATATGATTCCAGTAGTTTCTTATCCTCCTTCAAAATATAATGCTGATAACATTATTTATAAAACTCATATATTAAGAAAAGAATTTAATAGATTAGGATTTCGAGTTTACTTTAATCATTATACTGATTTTATTAATATCATAAAAAAAACTAAGAAGATAATGAAAAACAATGATATTTTAATTGTTGATTTGAGTTATTCTATTCCCATCAGTGAAATCACATCTAAAGAATCTAAACTAATCAAAGAAGTAAAGAAAGATAAAGAGATTAAAACAGTTATTTTAAAGTCTTCTATTCCAACTGGCATAACTAATAGTAGTTTTGATAAATTTGAAGTAATCCAAGAAGCCAATAATCAATTATTAGTCAAATATAAGAATAAACAATTTAACTTCGATGCTATTGGTGATTATGTTGGGGTCAAAAAAACTAATCTTACTAAATACCCACCTTATCTTCCAGAAAGTCCTGGATTCATATTCTATTATTATCCTGAAAATATTTACATTGGTTATGGGCATCAAGAGAAAAGTTGGGGACAACTAGAAGATTATATATTACCAAATCTCATAGGTTCAGTATATTGGAATAATTATGGAGAGAATCATCAACAAGGTTGTCCAGGATGTCAAATGATTTTAGATATTAAGAAAAATGGCAAAGGAAAGTCACCAGGAAAATGGAAGCAAATTTCTATAATGCATTATTTGTATACCATAAACGAAAATATAAATGAATTATAATTTTCCATCATATTCTCTTGATATTATCAATGAAAAAATTATTAGTTAGAACCTTATTCTCTACTTCTTGTATGTTTAACTACTACCTCTATAATAATTCTAAACTATAAAAAAGAGAGGTTTGAGGATTAGGTTCCTAAAATCTCTCTTTTTTGTTAGCATGAATTAATGGACACATTCAGCTATATAAATTGAAAAATCATTGAAAATTTTCTGAAAAATCGCTGAAAAATGCTTGAAAAAGGTTTTTCAACATATTTTCACTAGATTTTCAATATGTTTTCACACTTTTTTCTATTTATTTTCACCAAAATGAAGGTAACATACTGAGGTTTAGGTATCCATTGTACCTCACGCAAATATATTTTTGAGATGTTTTTAAAAAGAATTTAATTTAATTCTGAGCCAACCTTGTTAGCTATAACCTATTCAATTTAGATTTATTTTGCTTTTTTCTATCATTCTATCTTGAAAATTATCTTCTTCTAAATTATATAATACTTATCCCTTATTTTTAAATCAACTACTCGATTTCTAACTTATTCGGGCCAACACCTCCCCATTAATGAAATTTTCCTTTCTTACCTACTACTATACTCAATCCACCTTAATTACTGAACTTCTTTTAATATCCCATCTTTAATCCCATTTTTAATCTCTTGTTCTAATTTCTTATTAGGTACAATAATGCTCTTAGCTAACTTCTTTTTTTCCTGTAACAGCCTGTTTAACTTCTCTTCTACTGTTTCAAACTTATTGGAGGTAACTATAGGATAATGAACATAAACATTCTTTTTCTGACCAATCCGATAAGCTCTATCCGTAGCTTGAGCTTCTACTGCTGGATTCCACCATCTAGTATAATGAACAACATGATTGGCCCCTGTAATATTTAATCCAGTTCCTGCTGCTTTAGGGGATAATAACATACAATTAAAACCAGAACTATTATTAAATTTATCAACCGTTTCTACCCTTCTTTTACTCTGACCATTAATAATCGGTATCCAGTCTAAACCAAAGCGTTCTCTAATTACTCGTTGAATAATATATTGCATATTACGATATATAGTAAAAACTAAAGCCTTTTCACCTTTCTCCCTTATCTCTTCTAATATCTCGATTAGCTTTTTAAGCTTTGGTCCTTCCTTAATTAAATTACTAACACTCTTTTCTTGCCAATCTTTTTCTACCAATCCTGGATGAGAAGAAAGATTTAATAACTTTTGTAAGGCGGTAAGATAATTGCGTCCTTCACTATTTTTCACTTCCAACCTAATTTGATTATAGAGATGCTCTTGTTTATTACTCATTCCTATTGTATACTCTTGTTCATACTTTTCTGGTAACTCATCTTTTAATTCTCCTTCTTTGGTACGGCGTAAATAGACTGGCTTTATTTTAGATTTAAGTTCTTTTTCATAAAGCTCAAATTCACTTTGATCACTAGCTCCTTCAATTGCTTCAACAAACTCCTTTTGAAATGTTTTATAACTATCCAATAAACCTGGTTGTACATAATCAATAATCGACCATAAATCGCTAAGTCCATTTTCTATTGGGGTTCCTGTTAATGCTAATCTCATCTTAGCTTTTTGCGCTTTAACAGCATGAGCAGCCAAAGTTGATCTATTCTTAATATGTTGTACTTCGTCACAGACAAGCAATTGCCAATCAATCTTTCCTAAAATCACCTGATCCCTAACCAACGTCTGATATGTAGTTAATACTATTTCTGATTGTTTTATCACTTGCTCATCTTTACACCTTTTGGAGCCACGGTGCTTATAAATCTTAGTAATTGCAGGACAAAATTTTTGAATTTCAGCCTTCCAATTATCTAATAAACTAGCAGGTGCTACTACCAAAGAAGGCCCTAATTTATCTTGTTGTTTAAACTGAGCCATTAAAGATATTACTTGTAAAGTCTTCCCTAATCCCATATCATCTGCCAATAGACCTCCTAAACTAGCTATCTGCAAGCGGTTTAGCCAAACATATCCATCCTTTTGATATGAATATAATTCATATTTTTGATCTAACAATTTAGGTCGTTGATAAGTCAATCCTCCCGCTTCTTTAAGCTTTTGTTTTAAATCCAGTAGATTGAAATTATATTCTAGACGATCTACATTCTCATAAATTTCAAAAACATATGGTAATTTATTTTGATCTATCTTCCCTTCTTCTTCTAATTGTTCTAATTCTTCAGTAGCATTAATGAATTCTTCACTATCTTCTGGAATCTGAACCCATTTATCGTCCCATAAAACATAATCTTCTCCTTTTTCTTTAGCTTCTTGAACTAGTTGATCAAATTCCTCCAGTTCTAAATCTGAGTCATCATTATCTTCCACTTGAGAAACCAAACCTTCATCTTCTTGCTTTAAATTAATTCCCACATCCAACTCAAACCAATCTAGATCATCAGACTTTTTAGCTCGAACATAAGGTTGGGCTTCATAGACTCGCTCTTTTAAACCTTTGACCCGATCACTGAACTGCTCCAAATCAACTGAATCGGGCAAAAAAGGAGCAGGATTGTTGATAAACTTAGGAACATCTGCTCCCTTAATATCCTCATTATCATTCAACTGTTGATAATCTTTTTTTACCTTATCTGCAAAGAAAATTCGTTTATTCTTTCCTCGCCTGCTCTTTTTAACTCCATAGTTATTACCTTGCTGTAATGACTTATCTGCTTCAGAATTTAATTCATCATCTAAATCATTAAATTTAGGTTTTAGCTTTAGATGATCTATTGCTTCTTCTTCAATTTCAACATCTAACTCCTCAGGAAAGTAATAATCTTCATTAGCAAGATAATCATCAAATCTAACATTCAACTTCTGAGATAATTTCTTAACCTTAGCTACATATTTAGGATGATCTTGCCTATTATATGGAGGCTCCTCTACTAATTTTAATAATTTCACTAAATCTGAACTTAATAAAACTGCTTCCTCATTACTTAAAGGATAAAAACTACCTTGGCGCTGATTGAAGTTGCTGATATATCCATAATCTTGATGATATAATTGATAATCTAATGAAAAATTTTTAGAACCTACAGCAGAGTTAGAATTGATTGTAATCTCTAACTGATCATCTTTATTAAAACCTAATAACTCAATTAATTCATCTTCAAAATCATAAATATTATCAGTTCTAATTAAATAATTACCTGCTTTCATCTCTTCTACTTGACCACTATTCCATAAATCCTCTAAGACCTGTAATGGTAAGTAAAAGTCCTGTTTAACTAAATTCTTAAGCTTAAAATGATCAGTATAAGCAATAGGAAAGGTTAATTTATCTTTGCTATCATTATCCTCTTTGTAAACAGAGAACTGAATTCCATCTTCAGTAAAGGAACGTTTAATTAAGATATCCGGTTCTTGACCACCAAGTTTATTTCTTAACCAGTTTAAGATACTATTCACCTCCATTTTTATCTAAATAACATTTTAATCTTTCTATCAGCTTTTTGCTCCCAAGATGTACTTTTGGTATCTCGATGAATAATTCGATTATCTTCAGTCCCTACAAAATTATCTATTCTGCTCTTTAACCTATCATTATTAACTGAATTATATTTATCCATATGATTAGCAAAGTGTTTATTAAAATAACCTCTATCATAAATATAAGCTGCATTTCCCTTTTCACCAAACTCAATAACAGCAAACTTATTAAAGAGTAAAAACAACTGTAATCTATTTCTAACATACTTTACCTTCTCTATGGAGTGATTATACTTTTTCCAATATTCAAATCTTCTCTGTGCTTCTTCTTTATTAGCATCAATACTAGAAAAGAACTCTTCCATTTCCTTAGTGTTAAACCATTGCCTAGCCTTTTTACTAGCAATATTACTAATATCCTTCCAACTTTGAAAATAATCTTCTACTGGATCTCCAATTCTATCTTTAAATAAATACATTAATTCTTCATTAAACTCTTCTACTTTAAAAAGCTCTAAATAATTTTCTGCTGACTTACGAAAAGATTCTGTTCCTAAACTAGAGAATAGATCAAATATTAATTGAGCATCTTCTTGGGTAAATATTCTCTTGTTTGCTCTAGTAAATAAATCAGCAAGGATACTTTGTACTAACTCACTACTTTCAGTTAATTGAAAATAATCAACCCAATCGCTATAACTTAAATTTAAGTTTATAATGTAATCAATTACCCATCCAATAGGCTCTTGAGCACTAAAAATACCTTTTATTAAATTATAAGGGGTATTAGTAAATTTAATCTTTTTAATTTGATCAATCACTTCTTTAAAGAAGTAAGTAATATATTGATTATCAGGTCTTTTAGAAAAATTATTCCACATTATCTTAACCATACTCTTTTTAAAACGATAAGTTAGTATCATCTTTACTTGCTTCAATAAGTTACTAGGAATCTGATTAAAACTATAAGCTAAAGCATATACCTCTCTATTCTTTAAGCCACCTGCATAATTTGTTAACTTATTATCTGATAATTGCTCAATTTCCTTTAATATTTCTTCTAGATTAACTTGTTGATATCTATTCTTCCGCTCTTGTGCTGACTGATTAGCAGAAGGAAATCTTCTCTTAATCTCTTCCTTAACAGCTATCAATTCCTGAGGGGTAAAGTTAAATTCAAACTTTTTCATTTAAATCATTCCTCTAATTTTAAAGTTTGCTGTAACTCTTCAATCATCTCTTTATCCTTAAGCCTAAATTTAAATTCAACTCGCCGTGATCTATCTCGATCAATTGACCCATCTTCTTTAAGAACAGGCTGACTATAAGAACGACCGTTAGCAGTTAAATAATCCCTTAAAATATCTTTGTACTCAAAATCAGAAAATCTATCCCCATAAATTTCCTTAACCACCTCTAAAGCTCGTCCTTGAGAAAGTTCCAAATTATACATATAATCTCCTCGATCATCAGTATGACCTTCCACAATAATTTTCGAAATGTGTTCTCTAAAATTTTCTCCTAATAAGACTCCTACATACATAGGAATAAATTGCTTCAAATTTTCAATCCCTTCTTCACTTACTTCTGTACTGTTGACGGTAAAAAATACTTCACCAGGAATTCTAATAGCCCCTGTTTCCTCATCTATATCTAATGTTAGATCTGTACCTGCAAATTCTTCTTGCAAAGCCTTAACAATCTCTTTGCGAACACCTAGCATTTCTTCAATTTTTTCTTGGCTCTGTTCTATCTCTAATTTCTGCTCTTCTATTTCTTCCGTCTTTTGTGCTAATGTATCATTATAATCTAAAATTACAACCATCAGTAATAGAATAAACATTAATAATAAACCTGCCATTATATCAGCATAGGAAGTCCAAAAGTTAGGTTTACCTTCTTCTTCAATATTGTTTTTTTCTTTTAATAAAAAATTCATCATTATCATCAACCCCTAAAGTTAGCTAAAAAACCTTGTTTATCATCTTCCTCTACTTCTTCTATCAATTCAGCTAATATTTCTTCTTTAACTTCAGATAAGTCCTCTCCTAACTTCCGAGATAAATTTTCAATATCTTCTTCAACTTTAGTTTGAATGTTTGATAATCTACTTTCCAAATCTGATAGATCATCTTTAGATAATTTATCCTTTAAATTCTTATAGATTATAGTCTTGATTTTATTAAGCTTTTCTTTCTCATCAGCTTCTATTTTAGAAGTTAGTCCTTTAAATTCACTCTTAAATAATTTATTTTGCTCAGCAAAGTTATTAAGAATCTCTTCTCGATCAAGATTGAATTCTTCTAATAATCCAGCTAACCTTGTAAAGGTATTAGGCATTTCTTCTAGCATCTCATCAAGCTCACTAATCGTTACCCCTAATCGATTAGATATTTCTGCTAAATTATTATCAAAACTTTTGAAAGTTCTTTCTAAACCTTGATGTGTACGTTCAGTAAATTGCTCCATTCCTTCAGTTAGATTATTATTTAACTTATTAAAGTCCCCTTCAATAGAAGCCCAATAATTATCAATGTTATCTAATTGTTGGGACATATTAATAATATGCTTTCTTTTCATCTCTTCAAACTCTTGTTGCTATCAAGTAAAATATCTAATTTATCATTAGTCTTTTCTTCTAAAGCAGATAATTGTGAGCCTGTATTACTTAATTTAGCTACATTCTGATTTAAATTTTGATTTACCTTTTCAAATTCTTCTATGTATGCTTGAATATTAGATAATACATCTTCAGTAGAATGTAACAGTTCATTTTGCTGTTTAGCTCCTTGAGTTACTATCTCAATTAAATTTTCAGTTTCTTGTTTAGTCTCTTTTTGCCATTCAATCACTTCTTCTAATGTCTCTTTTAAAGATTCAAACTGATGATCAAAGGCTTCATTGAAAGTATCCAAGAATTTATTAACCATCTTGTCTATACTTTCAGCTTGCTTGTCCATGGAAAAACCTGCTAAATCGCTCATAATATCATGCATCTTAGTAATTTGAGGAGCTATCTTATCATTAACTACAGATTCTATTCCACCAACCATCTCTTCTCTACTTGCAGCTGACTCTTTTACAAAACTTTCAATATTGGAGTTCATATTAGTAATTGAAGGAGCTATTGATTGATCAACTGCCTCTTGAAGACCATTAACCAATTCAGGAATTAATGTATCACTTACAAATTCCTTTGTAGTTTTAATCTGTTCACGCTGATTATCAACAATCTCATCTAATAAATTACTCTCTACTCTAATTGGTAACACCTTATGTAATTTATTATTTAACTTCTCAATCTTTTTCTTAGTATCATTCATTAAGTTTTTATCAAAATATGTCCAAATTAGAGAACATAATATCGCCACTAAAGAAGAAATAAAGGAAATCTTCATTCCTCCAATTAAAACAGGAATCTCATTTCTTAATTCTACAGCACTTAAGCTATCTAGTGACCAAATCCCCATTACCAACCCAAGAAAAGTCCCAAATATACCTATACCTGTTAAAATACTAGGTATAACATTAGCTAGACTACGATTCGAATATTTATTAATTAATTTATCTGCTCCTAAATAATAGTTTGTATCTAAGAGATTTTTAGGCTCTGCTTGATTCTGTACTATAGAATAATAATTCTCCCAATCCTCTTTTAATAAAAGCTCATGATCAGATATTATATTATTAATAGTACTTAAATTATCAACAGACCTCCCATTGATGTCCTTTATTTCTTTAATTAATTTATTATCTATCTCTTTTTTTATTTTCCAAAGTTTATTATTTAGGTTCTTCCTCGATTTTTGTGAAAAATAAATTAGCTGACATACCTAATATCAACCTATATGAAAATTATGGATAAT
>NZ_JALKBX010000043.1 GCF_023227745.1 Natroniella acetigena
TAAGCTTTTAAGAACTTGATCTTTAATTGTAAATTGTACATTCCGTCAATTGTCAATTGTGAAGCTATATTGTAATAAAGCTTTATAAACTCTTGATCTTAACTGTAAACTGTAAACCGTACACTGTCAACTATATTACCTCCGATCATCTAACTCTAAATAGATATCCTTTAAGGAAATATCATAATAGACCAACATCACTAGTAAATGATAGATAAAATCTGCTACTTCATAAATAATCTCTGCTTCCTCTTCATCCTTAGCAGCCATCACTACCTCAGTAGCTTCTTCACCTATCTTCTTCAAAAAGGCATTGGTTCCGTGTTCATATAAAGAAGATGTGTAAGAGCCCTCCTTAGGATTCTCTTTACGATCCTTGATTACTTGGTATAACTCCTCCAATACTTCAGCATCCAATGCATCTTTATAAACTTCTTCCGGATCAAATTCACCCTCTCCATCTTCTTGGCGCTTTATCCCTCGATAAAAACATGATTTATGCCCTGTATGGCAAGCTTCACCAGTCTGGTTTACCTTTAATAATAATGTATCCCCATCACAATCGAATTTGATCTCTTCCACCAGTTGAATATTGCCTGAAGTCTCACCCTTCCACCATAGCTCTTGACGACTACGACTCCAAAAACAGGTTCTCCCTGTCCTAATAGTATTCTTAACTGCCTTTTCATTCATATAAGCCATCATTAATACTTGATCCGTTTCTACATCCTGTATAATTGCAGGGATCAAACCATCTTCATTGAACTTTAACTTACTTAAAGACATCTCACATTAACCCCCTTATCATTCAAATATTCCTTTACTTCCCTGATAGTATACTTTTTGAAATGAAAGATAGAAGCAGCTAAAGCAGCATCTACTTCTCCTACAGTAAAAGCTTCTTCAATATGCTCTAAAGTTCCTGCTCCACCTGAAGCGATCACTGGTATATTTATACTTTCAGAGACAGCCTTATTTAATTGATTATCATAGCCATCCTTCGTTCCATCACCATCCATACTGGTTAGGAGTATCTCACCTGCACCCAAACTTTCAACCTTTTTGGCCCAGTTAATCACATCAATCCCCGTAGCTTTACGCCCCCCATGAATATAGACTTCCCATGAGTCACCTTTACGTTTAGCATCTATCGCTACCACTATACATTGACTACCAAACTTTTTAGCCCCCGCACTGATTAGCTCTGGCTCCTTAACTGCTGCCGAATTAATAGAGACTTTATCGGCACCTGCTTTCAACAACTCTCGCATATCTTCTGTACTCCTGATTCCACCCCCAATTGTAAAGGGAATAAAAACCTGTTCAGCAGTCTTACGCACCACATCAATCATCGTTTTACGTTTATCACTAGACGCCGTAATATCCAAAAAGACTAACTCATCTGCTCCAGCCCGATCATAAAATGCCGCTAACTCAACTGGATCACCAGCATCCCTAATATCAACAAAATTAACCCCTTTAACAACTCGCCCTTGATCAACATCAAGACAAGGGATAATCCGCTTTGTAATCATAACGATCCCCCTTCTTAAGTTCAATGAATAACTAATAATTAATATTTAATAGTTGGAAAAGCAATTAATAATGAATAATTAAAAACCTTTAAGCCAAAAAAATCTCTATGAGCCACCGATAACTTACTACTTTAAAATTTTAATTTCCTGCTAGCAATCCTTTGCTATTCTTTTTATCAGATTAATTTATGATTTTGACTTTTAATTATTCACTATTCAATATTCAATGTTAAATGTTAAGTGCTTTCTTCAAGTCAAGATTATCACTATACAAAGCCTTACCAGTAATAACCCCTTCAACTCCTGCCTCTTCGATCCCCTTTACATTCTTGATATCCTCTAAATTTGATACTCCACCAGAAGCAATTACCTTCAAACCTGTCTCTTCAGCCAACTTCTCAGTCGCCTCCAGGTTTGGTCCTGCTAAGGTACCATCCTTTTCGATATCTGTATAAACGACCCATTCTACTCCTCGCTCTTTCATCTCTTGGCCCAGCTTAACTGCTGTCGTATCAGAAGTCTCTAACCAACCTTCAGTAGCTACTAAACCACCCTTAGCATCGATACCAACTACAATCCGCTCAGAACCAAATTCTTTAATTGCCTCTACAACCAAATCTGGATTCTCAATTGCAGCCGTCCCAATGATTACTCGCTGCACGCCAATTTTTAAATACTCCTGAATAATCTCTCTCGTTCTAATTCCTCCGCCAACTTGGATAGGAATCTCGACTGTCTCAACAATCTCTTTAATCAACTCTAAATTCTTAGGTTTACCATCTAAGGCACCATCCAAATCTACAATATGTAATCTGGTTGCCCCTTTGTTGGCCCATAATTTAGCCATCTCAATAGGAGCACCATAAACCGTCTCTTGCTCAAAATCACCTTTATATAATCTAACACAATTTCCATTCCGTATATCTATCGCAGGAATCACTTCCATCATTATCACCCCTTACTTTCTACTATTTTTCCGAAATTCTTTAAAAGCTGTAAACCCTTATGGCTACTCTTTTCTGGATGAAATTGAACTGCATAAATATTACCCTGTACAATGCTAGATACAAACTCAATTCCATAATCAGTTGTAGTAACAATCACCGCTTCATCATCTGGTTCTACATAATAAGAATGGACAAAATATTGGTACTCTCCATCCTCTATACAATCATAAAGTTCAGTCTCCTGCTGTAAATCAAGTTGATTCCAACCAATATGAGGGATCTTAAGCCCTAAATCTTGAGGAAATCTCTTGACCCGACCTGGAATAATATCTAAACCTTCCGTTACTCCAAACTCCTCACTAGCTGTAAATAACAACTGTAACCCTAAGCAGATTCCTAAAAAAGGCTTTTTCTGCTCAATCACCTCTTTAATTACTTCTGTTAATTCCAACTGCTCAAGATTCTCCATTGCATCCTTAAAAGCTCCTACTCCAGGTAGCACAACCCCATCAGCTGCTAGAATCTCTACTTTATCTTGAGTAATTTCTGCCTGATAACCAACCATCTCAAATGCTTTTTGGACATTCTTTAAATTACCCATTCCATAATCTATAATCTTGATCATTTATTTCACCCACTTCTACTTATGTTAAGATTAAGTTTAAGGTTAAGTCTAAGTTTAAGTAAACCCTAAGATCTTAGGGTTTTAATGGTTGACTTAGCCTTACCTTCGGGTTTATAAAAAACCCTTCGTAATAAAAACCATTTCCTCAACCTTAGACTTAAACTAGTCTTACTCCAGTTTTCCTTTTGTCGACATTACCCCTTCAATCCTCTCATCGATCGTTACAGCTTTAGCTAATGCTCGTCCAAATGATTTAAAGAGTCCCTCAATAATATGATGAGTATTCGTTCCTTCAAGCTGCCTCAGGTGCAGATTCAGCCCTGCATTAAAGGCCATCGCCCGAAAAAACTCTTCAACCAATTCTGTATCGAAGTCTCCAACCTTATCCTTAAGACCACTAACAGAAAAATTGAGGTAATACCGCCCACTAAAATCAAGCACCGTCTGCAATAAAGCTTCATCCATCGGTACAAACTGCTCCCCATAACGCTTAATTCCTGCTTTATCTCCAATCGCTTCCTCTAAAGCTTGCCCTAAAACAATTCCAATATCCTCCACTGTGTGATGAGCATCTATTTCCACATCACCACTAGCTTTAACCCTCAAATTAAATAAGCCATGCTTAGTCATCAACACCAACATATGATTCAAAAAAGGAACCTGAGTCTCAATCTCTGCTTGACCACTACCATCTAAATTTATCTCTAACTCTATCTCCGTTTCACTAGTTTTACGGACTATTTGAGCTTTACGCATCATATTCCCCCTAAACAACACATTGAATACTTAATATCTAATATTTAATAATTAAAACCACAACATTATATATTTTTATTCAAATCTTTTTAACTATTCATTATTCACTATTCAATATTAAATAAATATTATTCCTCAAACCGTACCTTAATACTATTAGCATGGGCATCTAAACCTTCTACCCGAGCAATCTCTAATGCATCATCCTTGACCTTTTCTAATCCCGCTTTAGAATAAGATATAATACTTGACTTTTTAATGAAATCATCAACATTTAGTGGAGAATAAAATCTAGCTGACCCTCCTGTCGGTAAGACATGATTTGGCCCTGCAATATAATCGCCTACTGGTTCGGCAGCATATTCTCCTAAAAAGATAGCTCCTGCATTCTTTAATCTTCCCAAAATAGCAAATGGCTCATCAACTGCAACCTCTAAATGCTCTGGCGCAAATTGATTGGTCAACTCGATTGCTTCTGCTAAATCCTGAGCAATGATAATTGCTCCATACTTTTGTAAGGCTTCTCCAGCAATCTCAATCCGTGATAACTTCTTAAGCTGCTTTGTAAGCTCTTGTTCTACTTGCTCAGCCAACTGCTGCGAAGTAGTCACCAAAATAGCAGAAGCCATCGGATCATGTTCCGCTTGGGATAATAGATCAGCTGCTACAAAGCGAGGATTAGCAGTCTCATCGGTCAAGACTAAGACTTCACTTGGTCCAGCCAACATATCAATATCTACATAGCCAAAGGCCAACTTCTTAGCTAATGTAACATAAATATTCCCTGGGCCAACAATCTTATCAACCTGAGGTATCATCACAGTCCCAAAACTCAACCCTGCTATCGCTTGGGCACCTCCTACCTTATAGATCTTATCAACCCCAACCTCTGCTGCTGCTACCAAAGTATAGGGATTCAAACTGCCATCCTTAGCCGGAGGAGAAACCATAACTATCTCCTCAACTCCAGCCACCTTAGCCGGAACACCATTCATCACTACTGAAGATGGATAAGCTGCTCGTCCTCCTGGAACATAAATCCCTACTCTCTCTAAAGCAGTAAACTTCTGCCCTAAGATGACGCCATCTTCTTTGAAATCCATCCAACTTTCTCGTAACTGCTTTCTATGGAACTCTCCTACATTTTTGATAGCTTCCCTAATCGCTTGCAAAAAGCTATCTTCAACCTCCTCATAAGCAGCCTCAATCTCCGCTGAACCAACCTTAAGCTGCTCAGCTTCCATCTCTGCTCCATCAAATCGAGCATTATATTCTAAAATTGCTTCATCTCCTCGAACCTGCACATCTTCCCAGATCTTCTGTACGGCTGACACCTGCTCAGAATCATCAAAAGAAGAACGATTCAAAATCTGATTTAACTTAGCTTCAATACCTTCTTCAGTCGTCTTTAATACCTCTACCATTCTCATCCCTCCATCTTTTATCCTTTTTAATTATTCTTTATCACTTAGTTTTTAATTATAAATTGTACATTTGTTTCTTACTACCCCTCCGGGTTCTTTGAACCCTTCGTGATGAAAAAATCCGCTCTTAGATTTTTTCTATCTACTACTTCCTTAACCTGCTCAATAATCCCTTTAATCCGTTCATGAGAAGCCTTGTAACTGACCTTATTAACAATTAATCTAGCCGATGATTTAGCTATCTCAGCTATTTCTATCAGGTCATTCTCCCGCAAAGTCGTTCCTGTAGAAGTTATATCAACAATCATATCCGCCAACCCAATCAAAGGGGCCAACTCAATCGAACCATTGAGCTTAACTATCTCAATTTGAACCCCTTGCTTTTTGAAAAATTCTTTAGCTACATTAGGATACTTAGTAGCAACTCGCCCCGTCGGTGGCAGTTGCCCCAGCTCAGTAATACCCACTTCTTCAGGCACAGCTACCACTAAACGACACTTGCTCAATCCTAAATCGACTACTTCACAAACAGTTGCACCTGCTTCTAATAAAATATCTTTCCCTGCTATTCCAAAATCAGCCACTCCATGCTCAACATAAGTCTGAACATCAACAGCTTTTGAAAGAATAAAGTCAACCTCTTCTTTAGGATCAGCTAAAACTAACTTACGAGAATCATCATCCAACTCCCGATTGATCAAACCTGCTTGCTCTAATATCTCAACCGCAGGATCAAATAACCTCCCTTTAGGTAATGCAACGGTTAATTTATTCATCCTCTGCCACCTCCTCTAGTTTAATCTCTTTTACTTCCATTCCAAACACTTCTATGCTAGTAGAACTTTTCGCTAAATTCTCTTCCTCAACTCCAATAAATAAGATTCGCTTTATATTTTTCTCTACTGCATAATCGATTATCTTATCTAATTTACGTTCATAAATCTCTAATTCAACACTTTCCCCAGCTTGACGTAACTTCTTAGCCAAACTGAAACCTTTCCCTTTTTGCTCACAATTACTTATTAGTAAAGTATCTATACTAGCTTCTTCAAATTGATAACCTTGATTTTCTAGTGATAATAACAATCGATCAATTCCTAAAGCAAATCCAGTCGCAGGAATTGGATAATCAAACTTTTCGACCAACTTATCATAACGACCTCCACCACAGATAGTATAACCTAAGTCCTTAGTATAACCTTCAAAGACAATTCCAGTATAATAATCAAAACTACGTACCACACTCAAATCAAGACAGATATATTCACTAACTCCTAATAATTCTAAATCATAATAGACCTCTTCTAAATTAATCAACGCTTCTAAAGATTCTTGATTATCAACTAGTTGCTTAGCTTGCTCAATAACCTCTAAGCCACCACGTAAATTTTGAGCAGTCAAAATAGCCTCCTGCTGCTGAGAATCAAGTTCACTATCAGATAATAATTCCTCTAACTTAACAAAATTCTTATCTGATAAAGCCTGTCTAACTTCAATCTGACTTCTGTAATCCATCTTGGCTGCTTCCATAATCCCAGTAAAATAATCAACATCTCCAATATCTATTTTAAAATTACTCACCCCTGAAGCTAATAGTGCCTCAGTTGCAATTGCTATTACCTCAGCATCTCCAAGAGGAGTCTCTATCCCTAACAACTCAATCCCTGCTTGATAAAACTCTCTCTTCCTTCCTGCTCGAGGTGTTTCATAACGAAAAACATTACTTTGATAACATAATCGTAGGGGAAGTGGCTTATCCCTAAGCTCTGTCGCCGCTACCCGAGCAATCGGTGCTGTCATCTCCGGTCGCAAAGCCAAAATTTCGCCTTTGCGATTGAAAAATTTATACATTTTAGCTTGTAAACCCTCTGTTCCTGAAGATAAGAGATCATAAAATTCAAAGGTTGGGGTTATTATTTCCTGATAACCCCAACTCGCAAATACCTGGTTTACTTTGTTTTCTAGTTCACGTTTCTTAGCTGCCATTTGTGGCAGATAATCTTTAGTTCCTTCTGGTCGTTGCAATTTATCAAAAACCAACTCAATTCCTCCTTTAGTACTTTACTTCTATAAAGTAATGATTTATTAAAATATAACATATATCTCTTAACCTGTCAATGAAAATCTTTACTTAAGCTGTTGTAATAGAGCAAAAAAAGCCTCAGAAGATACCTTCTGAGACCTAGTATGTATCACTTCTTCAATTTTTATTTAGCAAAGACATGATCCCCAATCTGAACAGTTGTTTCTCGGGTCGTCAACCACCATAAAGTCCGTGCAGTCCGTGGATTATAAAAATAAAGAGCCCCTAATGATGGATCTCTACCATTCAATGCCTCTTTAGCAGCTTGATAAGAGGTTTCATTTGGAGTTAGATTAATCTGTCCATCATCGACTGCTGAAAATTGGCCCTGCTGATAAATTACATCATAAATATCACCTGGAAACTCATCATCTTGAACTCGATTTAAGATAACTGCTGCCACTGCAACTTGGCCCTCATAAGGTTCTCCTCTTGCTTCTCCGTGAACAGCCCGTGCTAACCATTCTAGATCATTACTGGTATAATCCAATACTGCATCTCCAGCTTCTCCTGCTTCAGCTGAATCACCACTAAATCGATCAATAGCATAGAGCGCTAATAATGTTAAGGCTAATCCTTGATAAGCTCTCCGTTCACTAATTCCATCAGCATAAACTATATTATAACTAGGCACAAAAACACTACTAATCAAGGGGGCCAACAATAAACAGAGCAGGGTTAAAGAAATAATACGTATTATTCTTTGCTTTAATTTCATCTTAGCTCCCCCTTATCAACCAATTCATAGTTGATATTTTTTATCTTTTACTAGTTATTAATCACTAACCGCTAATTCCCAAGCAATAATAATGCGGTAACTGCTGTACCTCCTGCTAACCAGAAGAACCTTCTATTCAATTCATCAATTTCCTCTTGACTCCCAGTAGTTCCTAAGCCCTGTTCTAAATTCTCAATCTGTGATCGCAATGCTTTATTTTCAGATTGTAATTGATCGACCTGGGTCTGTAAGGAAATAATCTTAGTCGATTCTTCTTCTAGATCCTCTATAATTTCACTTGCTTGCTGACCTAAATCATTAATTCGATCATTAGTATTAATTAAATCTTCCCTAATAATTAATTGTTCTTTTTCTAACTCCTCAATTCCTTCTTCTAACTCTTTATTATGCTTCATTACCTCCACTAATTCCTCCCGAAATTCAGTAGCCAGTTTTTTCAAGGTTAACATATCATCATCTTCAGCTGCTACCCGCCCTTGTTCTATATTCTCTAACATCTTAGCTATTATTTCAGCTAACTCATAACGGGTAACCTCATCTTCTCCTTGAAACTTATTACCTTCATATAATGACATATATCCTCTTTCAACCAATTTAACTACACTTTGATAAGCCCAATGTTCACTAGAAACATCCTCAATTTGACCACCAGCTAGTACAGGTAAAGTTGCATTTATAATTAACATTAATACTAATAATAGAGAAAGTTTTTTATTCTTCATAATTAACTACCCCCAATATAAACCTCTTTATCTTCTAATTTAAGCTGAATCTCTTCTTCATTTCGATCATAAAGATTGAAATCTAAAAATTCTAAACCAAGCTCTCCAGGAGATTTAACTCTAAAATGAAGTTGAACAAAGGTTTCTGATTCAAGACTTCTAGCCGAATCCAGGGCTCCAGAAATACCTTCAATTTTAGCTTCTCCCCGATCAATTTTAGGTGAATTCCAACTCAACAAATCTCCATTCTCCACAAATAGATTACCTCGTGAAATATAAATTGGTTCTAAAACATCATCATTATAACCAATATCAAAACTACCACGATAAAAACTGATTAAATTATTCAATTTCACCTCAACAGTCAAATAATCTCCTTCTTCAAACCCCTCTTCCAAATCAAGAACTTCAAATTCTACCTTCGACTCTAGACTTGGCAATGAAATTTCTTCCTTGCTAATCCGATTAGAAGCATTATCACTGCTTACCTCAACAATATAAGGTAACTCACCACTGACCATCTGTAAAGAATCTATTCGCCAAGATAACTGAATCGATTCTCCTGGTAATAACTGTCCCAACTTTTTCTCTTCGATCTCCCCTCGACTAACACTTAATCCTGGAGGAAGGGCCAACTGTGCACTGACATCATAAGCTGTCGAAAATCCTTCATTTTTAATCTCCGCATTGAGCAGAAAAGAATCGGCTTCTAATCTGTTCTGATAAATCCTTATCTGATCTGGACCAATCAAATCCAAAGATAAGTCCGGCGGACCAACTACCCCCAAAGAGCGGCTTACTTGGTTAGAATCTGTATTTTCAGCATCTACCTTAACTGTATATTCCAACCTATCTTTAGTAAAGTCTCTAGGTCTAACTTGCCACATTCTTTGTACCGTCTCTCCCGGCTCCAAATCACCAATTACTTCCTTTTTATCACTAGAAACTAAGTTTAAATTTCCTGGCAAATCTAACTCAACTTCCACATCCTCAACAGTAATCTCAGCTGTATTTTGAATATAAGCAATGATATCGACAGTCTTATCAGGTCGCTCCATCACTACTGTAGAAGGTGAAGTAACCCCTACTGATAATAATCCAGGAACAATAGTAATCCCACCTAAGCCATATTTAGTAGCATAAGTTCTACTCTCTCCTGGCTGTAAAGCTTCCGGCTGCCAAAATAAAGCCATAGCACTATCTAATTCAAACTCACCTTCTCTAATAAATTCTCGACCACGATCAAAATTAAACTCCCAAGGAGCATCTGCTAAACTGCCCCAATTTGTAAAGTACATCTCATCAGGTGGTTTCAAATCAGGGCCAACTACCGTCCCTTGAGAAGTTACCTTAGGATCTTCTAAACTATCAAAAGTCTGCCAAAAATCAGGTAAATGCTCATCTCGCAAAAAGACCTTATCCCCATCTACAATTTGATCTTCAACCCTAAAAGGAGCTCCATCATTCTCCCCTAATAAAGTATCAATCATAATTCTACTTCCAACCTCTTTAGCTTCCTCACTTGTATTCTCAACTTGATATTCAATCCGTGCAGTATCTGGCAGACCAGTAGTACTACTTTTAACAAAATTTAAGATCTGACTAACAATTACCTCATCAAATTTATATGTAGTTACAATTTGACCATTTTCAATAGTAGGTGCTTGTACTAACTCACCATAATTTCCATCCCTACCTGCCCTACGGTCAGTCTCCCCTCCAAAAATATAATTCTCACCATCAATTCTAATTGTAGTATAAGAAGTCCAAGGATAAGGATGCCCATAAACCAACGGCTTATTATTATCTCCATCCCGCATTGGATCTCCACCCGTTACATGAATGGCAAATCTTCCCCTATTCAATTCATTCTGATTAACAAAGATCTCAATATAGTCATTCTTCAACTGCAAATTACCATATTCATCTTCTTGGGCAACAAGCTGAGGAGAAGATACAATCAATAATAAAATAGTCAATGATAGTACTATCTTCTTCACTAGTTATCACCTCATTCCTCAACAAAGAATAAATCAATAAATTCTAACTCAACATTACTTTGTTGATCAGTATACTTAAAATCAACAACAAGTTCTATTTGGTAATCAGATTCAGCCGGTTTAAATATCCATCCACGCTCAACTGTCAACTCAGCTACATTATTAAACTGACTATTCTCAGCAGAATCCAATATCTCTACATCTTTAACTTCTCCATTACTTTTGATAGTCACCAACAACCTAACAGTTCCCTCTTGGGCAAGATTTGCTGCATCCTTAGGATAGCTAGGTGTTATTTTAGTAGCAATAAAATCCCTAGCCGCCGGAGGTGGTGGTGCCACCTCTTCATCCTCTATCTCTTCATCCTCTATCTCTTCATCCTCTATCTCTTCATCCTCTATCTCTTCATCCTCTATCTCTTCATCTTCTATCTCTTCATCTTCTATCTCTTCATCCTCTATCTCTTCATCCTCTATCTCTTCATCTTCTATCTCTTCATCTTCTATCTCTTCACTCACTTTTATTTCTTCCTCACTTACCTCACTCGTTAAAACATCTTCCTCCAATTCTGTTCCTTCTTCTTCAAACTCTTCTACTACTTCTTCCTCGGCCACTTCAACTAACTCCTCTGACTCACTTACTTCTCTATCTTCCTTAACCTCTTTTGGCTCTTCTTCTACTTCTACTTCTTCCTCTTCTATTGTTTCATCTTCAACTTCTAAATCAGCTTCTTTTACTAAGTCTTGATCAATTTCACTTTGATCAGCTTCCGCCTGTTCGTCATAATGAAGCACTTGTACTTCACTATAATACTCTAGCGGATAAATTTGAAACACTGGCTTTTCTCCTACAAAATTAGTCAATATATATATAATTACTATATGGGTCACAATAGAAACAAATAGATATCTTAGTAAGCCAGTTTCTGATTTGTTATCCTTCTTTTTCATAAATTATCACCTATTTTAAGTCTTCTTTATTTGCTGCTAAAGCCAAGCGATAACCACCAGCCTCACGTATTAAATCCATCGCTTTAATAATTCTTTGATATTTAACATCTTGATCAGCCTTAATAATAAAAACAGTTTCTGCTGATCTTTCTAAAATTTTAGCTAACTCAAGAGAAAAACCTTGTTCAGTTACTAATTGATCATCTACATATAATTTATCATCTTCAGCTAAAACAACATTAACCTGCAAATCCTCCTCTTGAGCTGTAACTGTTGTAGCTTGAGGTAGGTTAACCTCCAACCCCTCAGGTGTTGTCCGAAAAGTTGTAAATAACATAAAAAAGACCAATAAAAAGAAAATAACATCTATCATAGGCAAAATATCTATTCTAGATTTCTTTTTCAAGTTAGAATTGAACATTGCTACCACCCTGACTTAATATCTCAACCAAGTCTAAGGTCCAACGATTCATCTCTTCAGCTCGTGATTCAACTAAACTTACCAAATAAGTATACATCATCATCGTTGGAATAGCTACCATTAGACCTACAGCTGTACTAATTAATGCTTGAGAAATACCAACACTGATTGCTCCAGGTGAACTTAACCCTTCAGCTCCTGCTAAAATATTAAAACTATCAATAATTCCTAACACCGTTCCTAATAAGCCTAACAAAGGTGAGACAGTAGCAATAAAATCTAAGATCCTCAGCCGTTTCTCTAACTTCTTGATCTGATTATTACCTGCCACCTCCAAATAATCTTGAATTTCATACTTCTTCTTTCCATAATATTTAATTCCTTCTAATAACATTCCTGCTACTGGCCCTCTTGCCTCTTGAAGAATTGATTTTGCTTCTCCAATCTTTCCATTGTCAATCATCAATTTAACCTTTTTAATTATTCTAAAATTATCCCCCTTAGCCTTTTTTAAATAGATCAAACGCTCTAAACTTACTGCTAAACTGATTATTGAACAGAGTAATAATGGTATCATAGTGATACCACCTTGTCTCAAAGTTTCCAACATGCTAATTCCTCCTTACTTAGTTATTAAATTAGTTAGATTTTATTATTTGAGCTGCTCTTTTAACTGTTTCATCTCGTTTAACAATTTATAGGGAGCCTTAATCTCCCCTAACAATATCTCTCCTTTCCTCTTTGGCCCATGACAATCAGAACCACCTGTAATCAATAGATCATGCTGCTGAGCAAACTCTAAATATCTTTGAGTAGCTGCTTGATCATGTTCCGTATGATAAACTTCAAAACCTTCTGCACCCCATTCTACTAATTTAGGTAATAGCTCATCCCTACCTATTAATGCAGGATGAGCAATAATAGGTACCCCTTTAGCAGATTTAATCAATTGAATTGCTTCTTGAGCAGCCAACTTTTTTCGTTTAACATAAGCTGACCCTCGACAACCAATATATTGAGCAAAAGCTTGACTCCACTCTTTAACATATCCCTTATCAAGCATAATTTGAGCAATATGAGGTCGCCCTAAAGCTGCATCTCCAGCAATATCAATAATCTCTTTAAATTCAATCTCAAACCCTAAGTGATTTAATTTATATACCATACTCTTAATTCTATTATATCGGGCTTTTTGTAAAGTATCTAACTTATTTAATAAATTTTGATTGTTATAATCTAGATAATAACCCAATACATGGATTCCAGTGTCATCATAATCGGTATTCAGTTCAATCCCCGGCACAAATTCTATCTCTTCTTCTTTAGCAGCCTTAGCTCCTTCTTCCAACCCTGCTAAAGTATCATGATCTGTAATTGCTACCGCACTAAACCCCAAATCTTTAGCATTTTTAACTACTTTAGTTGGTGTAAAACTTCCATCTGATGCTGTAGTATGTAAATGTAAATCAATATATTTTTTCATCTTAATTCAACTCCTATCCTGATCGACATTTAGTTCAATAGTCACAAAAACCAGCTATTGCCTTTATGTTTTTACAAACCAAACCCTAATATTCACTAATTTTCTTAAAAACAAATAGTTACACTTTACCATAATTAATTCAAGATTATAAATCAAACTCCTGCTTTTAGCCAAAAACTAACTGGCATATAAAAACTGCAGCTATAAAACCAACAAGATCAGCTACTAAACCAGCTACAATAGCATGTCGAGTATTTTTTATTTTTATTGCTCCAAAATAGACAGTTACTACATAAAAAGTGGTCTCTGTACTACCTTGCATAGTAGAAGCTAATCTACCAATAAATGAATCTGGTCCATGTTGATTTATTAAATCTGTCACAAATCCTAAAGCCCCTGTTCCTGACAAAGGTCTAATTAGACTGAGGGGAATAACTTGTTTAGGTATTCCTATTCTTTGTAAAGGAATAGCCACCAAATCCAAAATTAAATCTAAAGCACCAGAACTTCTAAAGACTCCAATTGCCACTAACATTGCCAATAAATAAGGTATAATTTTAATTCCAGTTGCTATTCCTTCAACTGCCCCTTCCACAAAGACATCATACACTTTAATTCCCTTATAAAAAGATATAGATAAAATAAAAAAAATAACTACTGGAATTGCCCATTCAGACATTAAATTTATTAATTCAATCATATTTGTAAACTACCTACTTTAATTAGAAGCTTATTAGCTATAATTCCAGCTATTGTAGAACAAGCTGTAGCAAATAGAGTAGTCCCTACAATTTCAGTTGGATTACTAGAACCAGCCCCCACACGTAAAGCTAATATAGTTGTAGGGATTAAAGTCAAACCTGAAGTATTAATTACTAAAAAAGTACACATCGCATCAGAAGCAGTCTCTGAATTTTTATTTAGACTTTGTAGTTGGTGCATCGCTTTAATTCCCAAAGGAGTTGCTGAATTTCCTAATCCTAATAAATTAGCACTCAAGTTCATCATTATTGAACCTAAAGCTGGGTGATCAACTGGTATTTTAGGAAATAAAACTTTGGCTAACGGTTTAAATAATCTAGCTAATCCCTGTACTATTCCTGCTTCTTCAGCTAATTTCATCAATCCTAACCATAAAGACATAGGGCCAATTAGTTTAATTACTATCCTCACACTCTCCTCAGTCGATTGTAAAATAGCTACAGAAACTTCTTCCATTCGCCCATTAACTGCTGCTACAACCATACCTATTGCAATCATAGCAAACCAAATTTTATTCAACATATTATCCCTCCTCTATTTTAGTCTATGCTCTTTTGTGAGGGATATGAAAATACTGTTCAGCCATGCTTCTAAGCTATAAATTTAACTAAAAATTTTATCATAATATAAATTATAAAGCCCTGGCTATTTAAATAGCCAGGGCTTTATAATTTATATTAGTTTATAATAATTTACTCTTCAAATAAATCTCCAAAAACATCTCCTAATTTTACTCCACTTCCTTCATCATTATTATCTTGAGCAACTTTTTTAGGTTTAGACTTTTTCTTCTTAGGTGCTGCAGATTCTAATTCTTTAATACTAAGCCCTACTCTTCTATCTTCTGGCTCAATATTAATAATTTTAGTTTTTACAACATCTCCTTCAGTCACTACTTCTTCTACCGTAGCAACATGTTCATGGGATAATTGAGAAATATGAATTAAACCTTCTACTCCAGGCTTAATTTCCATGAAAGCACCAAAATCAACCGTTTTAGTGATCTTACCTTCTACAACATCACCTTCGTTATACTCTCCAAGAAATTCCTCCCAAGGATCTGGCTGTATCTGCTTAAGTCCTAGAGAAACTCTTCCTTCCTCTTCATCAACCCCTAATATTTTAACTTTAATCATTTCTCCTTCTTCTAATGCTTCAGAAGGATGTCCAATTCTACCCCAAGAAATTTCAGAAATATGAAGTAACCCTTCTACTCCACCTAATTCTACAAAGGCACCAAAATCAACTAATTTTGTAACTTCCCCTTCTATTTCTTCGCCTTCTTCTAGAGAGGCTAATACTTCTTTTTTATTTTCTTTTCTCTCTTCATCTAATACTACCTTCCGAGAAAGAACTACATTATTATCTTCTCTTTCAACTTCAATAACCTTTAACTCAAGTGTTTCACCAACAAATTGACTTAAATCTTCAACATATTCAATAGCAACATGTGAAGCAGGAATAAAACCTCTCACTCCAATATCTACAACCAATCCACCTTTAACTTCTTTCGCTACTTCTGCTTCAATTATTTCTCCTGATTGATGTACCTCTTCTACTCTTTCCCAAGCTTGTTCAGCATCTACTCTCTTTTTAGATAAAATAGTTCGTCCATCTTCATCTTCAGGATTTAAAACTTCAACCTCTACTTCATCCCCTTCATTGTAACCTTCTACAAAAGATTCTTCCTTAATTTCATCCTTAGGGATAAACCCTTCAGTTTTAGCTCCTACATCTACATAAAGTCCTTCCTCTGATACTTCTTCAATCTTACCACTAATTACTTCACCTTTTGTCAAAATAGCACTTTCAAAATCATTCTGTTCTTCCTCATTATTAATTTCTGTCATTCTCCTTACGACCTCCTTAATTATCCAATTGGGGGTTGATGCCCCAGCAGTAATACCTACTTCTTTAATATTATTAAACCAATTCGTTTGTAAGTCATCTGCCGTTTCAATATGATAAGTTTGTACTTCATTTTCACGACAAATTTCTGCTAAACGACTGGTATTAGCACTATTATGCCCTCCAATAACTAACATTAATTCAACTTTTCGGGATAATTGCGCTGCTTCAGCTTGACGTTGTCCAGTTGTTGTACAAATCGTATTATAAACTTTTAATTCAGATACTTCAGAAAGTAAATAGTTAGTCAACTCTTGTAAATTCTCCAAAGATTGAGTAGTTTGAGCGATAATCCCTATTCTTTTTTCAACAGTTATATTATCAAAATCAGATTCATCTTCGACAACAATTGCTTCATTATCTGCAAAACCTAAAATCCCAATTACTTCAGGATGATTTTTATCTCCGCTAATCACAACTTGATAACCTTCCTCTTTCAACTCTTTAGCTTTTTTTTGAGCTCTTTTAACAAAAGGACATGTTGCATTTATAAGCTCTAAATCCCGCTCAGCTGCTTGCTCTAAGATCTTGGGCGATACCCCATGTGAGCGAATAATCACTACTCCTTCAGAAATATTCTTTATTTCTTCTTCAACTTCAACTCCAACATCTTCTAACCTCTTAACAGCCTGTGGATTATGTATTAAAGGTCCTAAAGTAGAAACTTTACAGTCCCTTTCTTCTCCTATTTCTAATGCTAAATTCATAGCACGATCAACACCAAAACAAAAACCTGCACATTCAGCTAACTGAATCTTCATATTCCTTCCCCTTCCAACAGACAATAAACTATTTTCTATTATATGTTATATGCTTTATTATACCCTAAATCTCAAATAATTATTATATTAACTTGCTTCTTCCTCTTATAGAGATTCTTGATTAATAAAAAAACTCCTGCTTATTTATTAAAAAAATACACAATTAAACAAATAAAGTATTTTATACTTACTAAAATTAAGTCAATCAGCAATTTCACGACTTAATTATCATTGGTTTATAAAGTTTAACATTAATACTATTAATCTAAAAAGAACCTAGCTACTTTTCTTCCTTTTTAAATATAATATTGCCCTCTAACCTCTAAGTATATTATCCTGTCTATAACAATTAACCCCTAATCCAAAACCAAGATTTATAATTTATGATTTCCACCTTCATTAATAACTCATATATATATCAACGTAATACATGTTTTTCTAATTAACCTTCACTTTAAACTTTTATAATATCAAAACTTAGCTTAAGTTAACATGTATGACTAATAATCAAACAAATTTTAATTGTTTTTTAATAAATCTTTTACCTCTTTCTCTGGTGAAATAGTTGATACAGCATGTTTATAAATCAACTGTTGGCCCGTATCTGTATCTAATAAGATTGTGAAATTATCAAAAGATTTTACTATGCCTGATAAGCGAAAACCATTAACTAAATAAATAGTTAACTCAATTTTAGCTTTTCTTACTTGATTCAAAAAATCATTCTGTAAATTAAATTCTGAACTCATCTAAATTCCCCTCCTCCTTTTATTTTGTGAAATTTATTATTTCTTATTTATTTTATTCTAGATCAAAATTTTTTTTCCTCCTTCGAAAGAAAGAGGTTCTTTAATTTATTATTACAGATTAAGCATTCCCCTTCCTCCAAACTCCTTTTCCTTACTAATAATGGAGTCACTAAAATACTTTGTCTGATTCCTTCCTTCTTTCCTTTAGCTTTACCAATGAAAAAACCAATCATAAATGAAATTAAAGCTAATAATAAAGTTTGATAAAGCATCTTTCCCTCCCTCTTACTCTCCTAAATAAAAATCTATTATCACACTATTAAGCAGATATCTAAATCCTTCCACAACTCCGTTTAAGAAGTTAATCCTCTAAAGATCAATTATGTATTTTCAGTAACCTAACAACAACTAAAGTTATTATCATTATTATAAAACTTGTCTTCCAATCGATTTGCAGTGCAATTATTAAAGAGAGCAATGCTAACAGAATAGTCCCCCACTCTCCTAAATAATTAACAAAATTATCACGATTTATATAATCTTCTAAATGAAAATCAATAAAATCATCAATCAACTGAATAAACAAAATAATTGCTAAAGTAAATAAAAAAAGCTTCCACTGTAATACTAAAAAACCTAATCCCAACATAATCAAAACCTCTTGATAAGATTTTAGCCCAGTTGGCAAAGAATTATTACTAATTCCCATTCCAATAATATAACTGGCCCAAAACAGAGAAATAGTTAATTGATAATTGATCAAAACTGCAAAGCTAAATAATAATAATGTATAAGGTACAACCCCTCTTTGTAATTTAATTGCTAAAGTTTTCCTTTCGTTCAAACGATCAATTTCCTGATCTAAATAATCATCCATTATCTTTATTACTAATCCGACCAAAAAAACAGTAGCAATAGTATCAAGTATTTTAGACCACATCCTTTTATCTAAACATTCTCCAATAAAAATGCTTTTACCTCTGTAAAACCTTGTTGAGAGAGAGCTGAAATTGCAATTATTAATTTTTGATCAATTAAATTTTTTAACTTAATCAAATTTCTCTCCTGACGATCTAAATCTAATTTATTTGCCAAGATCTTATAACCGGACTGCTGATGAAATAAGTTATAAAGCGCCTGATCTATTTTCTTTAATTGGCTAAAATAATTAAACTGACTTAAATCAACCATATGTAAAATTATTTGACTCTGAAATAACTGATCAAGAGTCTGGGCCATTGCTCTTCTGATCTTTTGCTTAGAATGAATCTCATCAACCAATCCACAACTATCAATTAATCTAACCTTTTTATCCTTCTTTCCTATAGGCAACTTAAGCTGGACACTCTGAATTTTGGTTGTTTTATGAGGCTCAACTGCAACTAATTCTTCATAAGCTTCTTCTAGTTGATAAGTTCTGATCGCTAAAAATCCAGCCGGTTGTCTAACCAGTAATTTTAACTTTTCAACCCCTAAATAATTAGCAAAATTAATTGCAAAAGAAGTTTTTCCTACATTCGGTTGACCGACTATCAAAACTGAGACCATCATTCTCCCCCCACTTAAAAACATAGTGTTCTCAGCTAAATTTAAGCCTATCACTACAGTGCTTCACAGATAACTAAGTTTATCTGCCCCCCCGTCTTAGTGTACAATTAACAATTAAATTCAAAAACACATAATTAAAACACTAAAAAATAAATATCTAGAGGCTAAAAACTGACTACTTCTTTGGCTTTTTAATATTTTCTTTTAGCTGAAAGTACTCAACTGAATTTATATTATAAGCTATTTCATATCAAATCATCTCTAGTGAGCGTTATCAAATCTTCTTTAGTAATTCCTTTCTGCTCAACTAATCTTAAAGCCTGTTTCCTAATTCCCCGTTCAATTAAATTACGTACTGTTCGAGCATTTCCTTCTTCCACTCCCGCATTACGTCTAATCTCTGCTAAGTGTTGATAAAGCTTTGCTTTCGCTGAAGAAGATAGACTATACTCCCTTTCTTGAGCCATTAATTTAGCAATTTTAATCAATTCTTCTAGAGAATAATCTTCAAATTCAGCTTGAATCGGAAATCTAGATTTCAAGCCAGGATTAGTCTGTAAAAAATAATCCATTTCTTTAGGATATCCAGCTAAGATAACAATCAAATTGTCTTTTTCATCTTCCATCTCCTTAACTAAGGTATCTATTGCTTCTTTACCAAAATCCTGCTCTCCACCCCGGCCAACGCATAAGCCTCATCAATAAATAAAATTCCTCCCAGTGCTTCTTCGATAATCTCCCTCGTTTTTTTAGCAGTATGTCCAATGTACTTTCCTACCAAATCTGCCCGTTCTACTTCCTTTAAATGCCCTGTTTCTAACAATCCCAGTTCCTTAAATAACTGCCCAAAGATTCGTGCTACAGTTGTCTTTCCGGTTCCTGGATTACCTTTAAATATCATGTGCATCACTATAGACTCGGTCTTTAAATTTCTTCTCTGCCGTTCTTGTTGAATTTCGATAAAAGCCTTCAATTCCGAAACAAGTTTCTTTATATTTTCAAGACCAACCATCCTCTCAAGTTGCTCCATTATCTTTTCTAACTCTTTATCTTCTTCATCTTGATTTTCTATCGATAAATCTTCTTTCGCACCTAATAATTCAAATGCTTCAGTAATAGAGATCTGACCTTCCTCAAATTGACGTAGTATTTCTCTATTACTTAAATTTCTATTAATTAAGGGCATAAGATCAACCTCCCTTAGCTTAAATATATGAATTGCCTAAATAAAACATGAAACAATCTTGATATAAAGTGTAACTTTTCGTTTGTGAAACAATATTGTTTTGTAGGGGCAATCCTTGTGGATATGGTTTTTATGGATACGGTCTTTGATACGGTCTTTGATATGGTCTTTATGTTTTTCACGAACAGTTCTGGTTTCTAGGACTGGTAGGGTGATTTTCACGAAAGGGC
>NZ_JALKBX010000044.1 GCF_023227745.1 Natroniella acetigena
GATCTTAACTGTAAACTGTTCACTGTACACTGTCAACTCAATAATGTGGCACAAAAGTGCCACATTATTGTAATATAGCTTTACTTGGTTAATCGCGATACTGAGGTGAGTAAGCTAACAAATCTTAAATTCATGGAGTGATTAGATGTTGAAGATAGGTCATCGTGGTGCTGCGGGGTTGGCCCCTGAAAATACACAGGCTGCTTTTGAGAAGGCAATAGAAGCTGGATTAGATATGATCGAGATAGATGTTCAGTTATCTAAAGATAACGAATTGATCGTTGTTCATGATTATGATCTGAGAAGGATTGCTGAAATTAATAAGAAAGTAAGTGAGTTGAAGTTAAGTGAGCTCAAAATGATTGATATTGGAAGTTGGTTCAGTGAAGAATTTGCTCAAGAGCGAATTTTGACTTTAGCAGAGGTAATTGAACTGGTAAAAGGTCACTTGCAGATTAATATTGAAGTAAAGATGTTCAGAGAAGATCATAACTTGTTAATTAAAAAGCTGGTCAGGTTATTAAAAGAAAAGAATTTTAGTCAAGATGTTATTATTTCTTCCTTTGATCATCAGTTGATTAAATCTTTGAAACGGAGTAAACCTCAGTTGCAAGTGGCAATTTTGGTTGCTTCTGTGCCTGTCGATCCACTTAGATTGATTAGAGAGGCAGATGCTGATGGAATTCATCCTCATTATTTAACTGTAACTGAAGAGTTAGTACAACTTGTTAGGCAAGCAGGTTTTATACTTAATACCTGGACAGTTAATCAGCAAGATGAAATAACTAGATTAAAGAATTTAAATGTTGATGGGATTATGACAGATTATCCTAAGCTATTGAGTTAAAAAGGATGGGGAATAGAATTTCAATCTAGAAAAGGACTATTTGGTGACTAAAGGAAATTATTCTATTAAAAAGTTTGAAAATTGACTGGTTAAGGAGGGAATTTAACTTAATTGTCGAAAATAAGTAGTTACAATCAATTAATAATTATTAATAGGAAGCAGTGAAGTATAATCTGTATTTGGTCATCTGGATTATATGGAGTTAGTGGTGAAACCGTCCTAAGCTCTTATAGTTTATTTAAGGGCTTAGGATTTGTTATCTTTATTAAATCACAAAATAGAGTAGGGTGCTATTATAGAAGGAATCGCTCAAAAATTTTTATTAGCTTGCGGGGGGAAGAGATGATTAAAAAGAAGCGATTAGGTGATATTTTAGTAGATGTAGGATTTATCACTCAGGAGGAGTTGCAGCAAGCTCTGCAGGAACAGAAAGGTAGCGATAAGCGGCTGGGCCAAGTGATGAAAGAGATGGGATTGATCACTGATCAGGATGTAATGGCTATTGATGATATTAGTGTACATACGGGTTGTGAGATAACACCAGTGATTGCTATTGAAGAAGAGATAGAGTATGCTATCAATCAATATTATGGTAATGAAGATGTGGTCAATGAGTTTGTGGAAGATATTAGCTCACGAGTGCAGAGCGAAGAAGGCAAAGAGCTAGAGATCAATAGATTACGCCAGATGGTAGAAGAAGCTCCAGTGGTTAAACTGGTTAACAATATTATCGAAGAGGGGATTCAACTTAAGGCCAGTGATATACATATTGAACCTCAAGAGGAGATAGTCAGAGTCAGATATAGGGTTGATGGAGTCCTTTATAATGAAATGAATGTTCCACGCCATACTCATTCAGCTATAATCTCAAGAATTAAGATTATGGCTGGCTTGGATATTGCTAGCTAAACGCAGGGTACCCCAGGGTGGAAGGGTAGAGTTGGGTTTGGAGAAAAAGGAAGTTGATTTACGAGTTTCAGTGCTGCCTACGATTAAGGGTGAGAAGGTAGTGATTAGGATTTTGGATAAGAGTAGTTTGATGCTTGCTCTGAAACAGTTGGGATTTCTGGAAGAGCAGGAGCAACTCTTTAAAAGATTGATTAATCAGCCTTACGGGATGCTCTTGATTACCGGGCCAACAGGGAGTGGGAAGACTACTACTCTCTATTCAGCTTTGCAGTCTCTAAATAGTACAGAACAGAATATTATTACTGTCGAGGATCCTGTGGAGTATAGATTGGATGGGGTTAATCAGGTGCAGACCAATCCTAAGGCTGGACTTGGTTTTGCTAATGGATTGAGATCGATCTTACGTCAGGATCCAGATATAATTATGGTCGGAGAGATCAGGGATGAGGAGACGGCTGAAATTGCTATTCATGCTGCTTTGACCGGTCATCTAGTTTTGAGCACCTTACATACCAATCAAGCTTCTGGAGCTTTGGCCCGTTTGGTCAATATGGGAGTCGAACCTTTTTTGGTCGCCTCTTCGGTCTTAGGGGTCGTAGCTCAGCGGTTATTAAGGAGACTCTGTGATGAGTGTAAGGTAACTAAGGAGCTGCCTGAAAATTTTGAGCAGAAGTTGGATTCTTTTAAAAATGCATTAGGACGGGAAATGGAGCAAGATGGAGATTCAGAGCTTGAGCGCTTTGGCCCTGAGGGCTGTAGAGTATGTAATCAGACTGGTTATCGAGGGCGGACCGCTATTCATGAACTGTTGGAGGTTGATTCTGAACTGGAGAAGTTAGTAATGCGGAATGCTTCAGCTTCCGAGATTGAAGAGTTGGCCCGGGCTAAGGGACTGATTACTCTAGAAGGGTCAGGACTGGTAAAAGTGGAGCAAGGAATTAGTTCACTGGAAGAGGTAATGCGAGTAACCAAGGTTCAGGTAGAGGAGGGAGGTTAAATGACAAGATTAGATCAGTTGCTAGAGGAAGGAATTAAGTTGGGGGCTTCGGATTTACATTTGACAGTAGGAATAGAGCCTAGGTACAGAATTAATGGGGGACTAAGAAGTAGTAATAACTCGGAGTTAACAGCCGATGAGGCTGAGGTGATGATCAAGAAGATGATGACTGCAGAAGCGGAAGAAGAGTTTGTGGAGCAGGGAGAGGTCGATTTTGCTTATCATTTAGGTGACTATAGATTCAGGGTCAATGCCTTCCAACAGCGAGGTCAGGCTGCGGCTGTGTTGCGAACGATTCCTAATCGGATCTTGAGTTTTAAGGAACTGGGTCTACCTCAGCAACTGAAGGAGTTGGCTTTTAAACCACGAGGAATGTTTCTGGTAACAGAGGTCCTACTGGTAGTGGGAAATCGACTACTTTAGCTGCGATGATCGACTTGATTAATCAGGAATCTGATAAGCATATCATTACCTTAGAAGATCCAATCGAGTATGTCCATCAGCATCAGCGGAGTATAGTTAACCAGCGAGCAGTTGGCAAGGATACCAAGAATTTTACTAATGGATTGCGGGCTGCTCTACGTCAAAATCCTGATGTGATTCTGGTGGGTGAGATGCGTGATCTAGAGACGATTTTCACTGCTATTACGGCTGCTGAGACAGGTCATCTGGTCTTTGCAACTCTGCATACCAATAGTGCTTCTGAAACTATCGAACGGGTAATCGATGTCTTTCCGCCCCATCAACAGACTCAAATCCGAACCCAACTCTCTTTAACTTTAGAAGGGGAGATTACTCGGGAGATGGCATTTAAAAAGGCCAATAATCTTGAGGTTTTACAGAAACTAATCTAAAAAAACAGTGTGAGTGTCAGTGTCGGTGTGAGTCAAAAACCTAACTTCTAAAACCCATATTTAAAAGGGTTAAAGGGGCTGAGCTTGACAGACTACAGACACGAACCACTGACACTTTAAACTGTCAACCGTCAACTGTAAACCGTAAACTAGTAAGAGAGGGGAGGGGATTTCTATTCCACAATTATTTCAATATAAAGCCCGAGATAGTGAGGGAGTACTGACTGAAGGTAGGATAGAGGCTGAAAGTGAGAGTGCAGTGGTGATGCGACTACGCAATCGTGGCTATTATATCACCTCTGTTGAAGAAATCGAGATTGGGGGCGGTGGTCTAAGAGAGCGGTTGCACCAATTTCAAAAGGTGAACTTAAAGGATCTCTCCTTTTTCTGTCGCCAGTTTGCGACCATGATTGATTCTGGACTTACATTAGTCAGATCGCTTAATATTCTTGCTGGACAGGCTAGTAAGCATAAATTGCGAGAGGCGATCAACTCTGTCCGGGAGAATGTGGAAGGAGGAATGGCCCTCTCCGAAGCTTTAGCAGAGGAGGATCAGATCTTTCCCCAGCACTTTATCAGTATGATGGAGGCTGGGGAGGTAGGAGGAGTCTTAGATGAGACGCTAAATGAGATGGCAGATCACTTTGAACGGGAGAATGAACTCAATCAAAAGATCACTTCAGCTCTAGCCTACCCAGTTGTAATTATGTTGGTGGCTATGGGAGTGGTGGCCTTTTTGGTAGGGGTTGTTCTACCTACCTTCGTTGATATGTTTGCTGGTATGGATGTTGATTTACCACTACCGACCAGGATTTTGATGATGCTTACCGGTTTTATCACCAATTATTGGTATTTGATCTTATTAGTAGCAGTAGCTGGAGTTTTTGCTCTGTATCGTTATTATCAGAGTGAAGATGGTAGAAGAAGGATTGATGCTCTGTTATTGAAGACACCTCTACTTGGAGATCTATTGCTCAAGATTTCGGTAACTAGATTCAGTAAGACCCTCTCGATTTTGATCAGTAGCGGGGTTACGATCTTAGAGAGCTTTGAGGTGGTAGCTAAGATCATGACCAATCGGGTGGTAGCAGAGAGGATCATGGAGGCGCGCTAGAGTGTCAGTGAGGGCCAAAGCATTGCTACTTCTTTTATGCAGGATGGCTTATTTCCGACGATGGTACTACAGATGATCAGGGTCGGTGAAGAGACTGGAAATCTGGATGGCATGTTGGGGAAGGTAGCCGATTTTTATGAGCGAGAGGTAGAGTATAAGGTTGATGCTATGATCTCTTTAATTGAGCCGGCTACGATTCTTCTTTTAGGAGTAGTCGTTGGGGGAATCGTAATTTCCGTGATGCTGCCGATGTTCGAGATGATACAAGGATTTTAGAGCAATTTACAATTTACAGTTTACAATGTACAATTAAAAATCAAATTCTTAAATTCAAAGTTATTTAAAAGGTTTCTAATTGTCCATTGTACATTTTGTCAATTGTTCATTGATATGGGAAAGGAGGAGTACTGATGGGGGAAGGTGGGCTAGGGAGGATGGATTTACTTTAATTGAGTTGATTGTGGTCTTAGGAGTCTTGGCTGGAATAGCTGTTCCAAGAATTACTGGAGTCCGAGGTGATGCTGATGATGCTGCTGTTAAAAGTAATTTAAGTTCTATGCAATCTGCTTTGGAGATGCATCATACTATGGATGAGAATAGAGAATATCCTAAAAGTGATACAGAGCTTGAAAATTCTAGTTATATTGGTCCTGATCTTGTAAGTTTATTTGGAGATAATGGTGATGATAATTATGCTTATTTTAGTGACGAGGGAAATGATTATATAATAGTGTATGATTTTGATGGAAACCCTACTAAGATAGAGTATGATTCTGACGGAAAGCTTACTAGTGGTGAAGATAATGATTTTTATATAACTTCTGAAGGGGGAAGTAGTTGGTAATTGAAATATTATAGGGTAATAATGTTAACTATTTTATATAGTGTTTTTTAAAGTTAAATTTTATGAAGAATACTAAGAAATTAATTAATAGGAGCGAGATAAATGTTAAATATATTAATTTTTATTTTCGGACTGCTGATTGGTAGCTTTCTCAATGTTGTCATTTACCGTCTGCCTGCTGGCAAATCAATAGTCTTTCCTCGTTCTCAGTGCAGTCAGTGCCAGAGCAAGCTCGGTGCTAAAGATCTGATTCCTGTGTTCAGTTACTTGCTGTTGGGTGGGCGGTGTCGTTATTGCAACAGCAGATTTTCCTTACAGTATCCAGTGGTGGAGTTCTTGACCGGACTCCTCTTTCTGCTCCTCTATCAGCAGTACTCTTTAGGCTCTCAGTTTCTGGTCTATAGTTTTTTGTTAGCACTCTTAATACCAGCTAGTGTGATTGACTTTAAGCAACAGATTATCCCTAATCAGATCAATTATTTTGGGATTGGGGCTGGACTTATATTCAGTGTATTATTTAATCATATCTCTTTATTTTCATCTCTGCTCGGGATAGTAGCAGCAGGGGGAGTTCTTTTATTACTGGCTGTAGTGAGTGGTGGAATGGGCATGGGTGATGTCAAATTTTTAGCTATGATTGGCAGCTTCCTAGGGCCAAGGTTGGCTCTGTATAGTCTATTTGTTGGCTCACTGCTCGGTTCAGTGGTGTTGTTACCTTTGATGATAGCAGGAATTAAGGATAGAAAGGATCGAATTCCCTTTGGTCCATTGATTACTTTAGGAGCGGTGATGGTGATCTTAGGAGGAGAGCAGATTATTGATTTATATTTGAATCTATTTAGGTTTAATTAGTTAGATTTAGGATTATGTTATCATTAGAAAGCAAAACTTCTTTTTATTCTTGAGGTGGTTAACATTTGTAGCTTGGATTTGGTAATGAAGCAAGGTTTTAAATGATTTTAACTGTAAACTGTCAACTGTACACTGTAAACTATATAGGGGGGGGAGTAAAGCTGATGACTTATAACCAGATTTTTCTAAAGAGGAAGGATTCAGTCTACTCGAGGTGGTCGTCGGGATTGCTATCCTCTCTATTGTTTTAGTACCTGTGCTCAGTTTTTTCAGTAATAGTCTCGGTTTTATAAGTAGGACTGACCAACGGACTCAGGCTTTGAGTTTGGCCCAGCAGACTATGGAGGAGATAAAAGCTCAAGATTTTGAATTATTAAAAGATGACGCGTGGGCAGAAGAAGTAGGTAATTTTAGTTTTTATATAGGTATTGATGTTGAAGAGGAACCAGAAGGTTGGGAAGATATTAAGAAGGTGACTGTTACTGTTTCTTGGGGAGAGGATGATAGTCAAAAGATTGAACTAGTGACCCTGATTACGAAGAGATAAGTAAAAGCAGTGAGCAGTTGACAGTGAATAGAAAAAATCTAAACTTGGAAATCCAATTAGTTTATAGTTTTGATTATTGATTCTTTTAGTTTTTTTGATTTTGATATTTTGAATTTAATTGTGCATTGTAAATTGTACACTAAAACGGGGGGAGCAGAGAAATTTAGTTACCTGTGAAGCACTGTAGTAATAGGCTTAAATTTAGCTGAGAAAGCACTAGTAAATAAGAAGGGAGTGGTGAGATGGAACTAATCAATAAAGTTAAAGATTTATTTCAAAACAACATAGCAAATCTTTTCCAAAATAACATCTCAAGCTTGCTCAATAAAAAGACGATCGGTCTTGATATTGGTTCTAATTTGATCAAGATTGTCAGTGCTGAGCTACATGACGAAGAAATTGTACTTAAAAACTTGGCTGTGCAGAGAGACCCCTCCCGAGGCAGTAGAAGAGGGGAAATTAGCCGATCTGGATGCTCGAAGTATTAAGATAGAGGAACTGTTGATTGCTAATGGCTTCGAAGCTACCCATGTAGTGACTGCTATCAGTGGGGAAGAGCTGATTATCAGAATGGTGGAAATCCCTGCTATGCCCAAAGAGGAGTTACCAGAGGCAGTTAAATGGGAGGCTCAAGAGCAACTTCCAATGTCTTTAGAGAATGTGGTTTTAGACTATGAAATTATTAACCGTAAGGAAAATGGTAGCTACGAAATGATGTTGGTAGCTGTTGATCGGGGTATTATAGATGATTACTTGGAACTCTTTGAGAAGTTAGATTTAAAGGTTTTAGTGATAGAGATAGAACCATTAGCTTTAATCAGAGCGCTTGAACACCTCTACCCGGGCCAAACTTTAGCCATTATAGATCTGGGTGCTGCGACTGCCGATATTTCAATCTGTAGCCAGGACCAACTTTTATTTACTCGGACTATCAGTGTAGGTGGAAATGATATTACCGAAGAGGTAGCTGACAATAATGAGCTGGAATTGGAAGAAGCGGAAGAGTATAAGCAAAATCATAATCTTTTTGAAGAAGATTTAGGCTTAATTATCAGAAATTTGACCACTACTATTTATCGCTCTCTAGATTACTTTCAGGTTGAATTTAAGAGTTATAATATCGAGCAGGTAGTCTTAACTGAGGGCGGAAGTAGGTTGATAGGCTTTGATGAACATTTAAGTGAGGAGTTTGGAATAGAGGTTAGCAAACTAGAATTATTGGATTCTTTAAGAGTTAAAACAGAGAATAGTAGAGGACTAGCTGTAAATCAATTATTAGGAGTCAGTGTTGGTCTTGCTTTAAGGGGTGTAATAGGCGATGATTAATCTATTACCACCTGAGTATTTAGAGGAGCAGGCGATTGATTGGGTGAAGATTATAACTGGTAGTTTAGTAGTAGTTATTCTTTTAGTAGTTTTTGTTACATCTGTACGATTGGTCTTACATAATAGAGAGCAACGAAGGAAGTTAGAGATATTAGAAAGAAAGTTGACTCAGGTACAAGCTGAATTGGAGGATTTACCAGCTTTGGAGTCTGAAAAAAAGGAGTTAGAAAGTAGGTTCAAAAGTAGGGCTGAGATAATAGAGCAACAGGTAGATTGGTTAGCTGTGATGAAAGAGTTAGAGTTATTACTGCCCAAGGGGGCTTGGATTGAGGAACTCAATATTTGTTCACAAAGAGAGTTTAATCTTGATGGTTATGTCTTAAGACCCCAAGTTAGGAGATTGATTGAAAGATTAAATTCGTCACCTAATTTTAGTGATTTAGAGGTTGATTATGCTGAACAGAGGGATATTAGTTATTTAGGCTATCAAGAGGATAAAGCTACATTTTTTCAGTTGAGTGGTAGTATAATCAGAAGCCAGGTGTTCGATGATGGAAATTAGAGAATTGACTACTAGAGAGAAGAAGTTGTTGATTATTCTTATGGTAGTATCTATTGTAGCGGGAACTTATCACTTCTTTTATGCACCTCAGTGGGAAGAGAGGGCTGAATTAGAAGCTAAACTTGAAGAGAGTCTACAGGATTTGGAATTGAGTAGTTTTGAACTGCGTCAAGTCAGGCTCTTAAGGGAAGAAATAGAGCAATTAGAGGGGTTGCAGGGAGAGGGAGTAAAGTTTTTAGAGGTAGGAGAAAGAAATAGAGTGATTGTAGATTTAGATGAAGCAGCCTTAGCAGCAGGAGCGGAATTATTGAGTATCAGTCCAGCTGTTAATCGTGAAGAGGAGGAGTATATCCAGTATCCAATCAATTTAGTCTTGAATGGCGATTATAGTAATTTGTTGGACTTTATCAAAGAGGTATCCAGTTTTGATTATTTGGTTCAGATTAATAATTTAGATATTTCTTCATTAGCTGCTTTGAGTAGAGAGCTCAACTTTGAAATTGAGATACTAGGTTATGCTTTCAAAGGAGAGGGGGATTGAGTTGATTATTAAATTTAAAGAGCTTTTTAGCTCAGTTAAGTTAAATTTGTTCTTGTTTTTTTCTTTGTTCTCTTCTTCTTTGCCAGTGGTGCTATCCTATCTTATCGTTTTTTAAGTGGCAATTTTTTCAATTAGGATTTAGTTGAGGAGGAGAAGAAAGAATTGCTAGAAAAGGAAGAGAAACTAGAGGAGTTGGAAGAAGAACAGGAAGATAGGTTGCTCAAGATAAAAGAGGTTGAAGATTCTACTGAAGAGGTGGAATGTTTTGAGCAAGAGATAGTTGAGTCTATCTATGCAGTCCAGGTTGCTGCCTATAACAAGAATGATGATATCTACAAGTCGAAAATGATTAAAAAGCTGGAAGAGCAGGGCTATTCGGTTTATATTATTCCTTATCTGGAGCTTGATTTAATCCATGTTGGCTCCTCAACAGAGTTGAGTCAAGCACAAAGTTTAGTTAGGAAGTTAGATGAGGATGGTTTTCCATTTGTTTTAGAGTTATTCTCAGAAGAAGAATATTTGGAATTGAAAGAAGTTAATAATTAAAAGCTAAAAAAAGGCTCAGATCATTTTTAAATGGTCTGGGTCTTTTTTATTTTATTTATTAAGTTAATATGGAAAATAAACATATTTTTTCCAGTTAGATCATATTTTAAGACTAAAAGGGAGTAAATAATGATAGGAGGGATGACAATCAAAGTCAATAAAAGATTGCTCTATCTAGTAATGTTGATCATTTATTTTGGAACTATGAATCTTTCCCCTGTAATTAGAGCAGATGAAGTTAATCTAGAGGAGATAGATGGTATTAATCTAGATTTTAAAGAAGCAGAAATACAAGATGTTTTTAGAACTGTAACTGAGTTATCTGGTGTTAATTTAATAGTTGATAGTGCTGTCCAAGGAAGAACAACTTTGACTTTGCGAGATCTTTCTTTACTAGAAGTTATAGAGCTAATAACTTCTACCCATAATTTAGAATATAAAGTTGTTGATGGGACAGTGGTTATCTTTCCTACTGGGAAGTTACAAGTAAAATTTGATCAGCAAGTTACGGAGGTATTTCAATTGAAAAACTCAGAACCTGAGCAATTAAAGGAAAGTTTAAGTTCGATAATCGATGATAGTAAGATTGTAATCGATCAGCGAACTAATAGTTTGGTGATCACTACTTATCAAAGTAATTTAGAAAAAATAGAGAGGTTGATTACAAAATTGGACTTGGCTAAAGAACAAGTAGCTTTGGAGGTTAAGTTAGTGGAAATTTCTTATAATAAGAAGGATAGCTTAGGGATTGATTGGCAATTCAGTGATGTTAAGTTTGATGATTCTGGAAATAATGGAACAGGGTTTAAAATAGGAAACAGTATTTTTAATTATAATGCAATCTTGAGTTTATTAGAATCACAAGAAGAAGCATCTATTTTAGCAAGTCCACAACTCGCTACTTTAGATGGGGAAGAAGCAACAATCAAGATAGGTGATCGAGAACCAATAACAAGAAGTGTAGGTGAGGGGGAAATTGAGGTAGAATTTATAGATGTTGGAATCAGTCTACAAATGACCCCTCGTATAACTGCTCAAGATCAAATATTGATTGGATTGAATCCTGAGGTAAGTGCAGTAACAGGAACGGGTCAGAACAATGATTATCCGGTGATCAGTACCAGAGAAGTTGAAACTCAAATTCGAGTAGCTGATGAAGAAACGATAGCAATTGCTGGTTTGATTAAAGATGAGGAGATCAAAAATAGATCTAAGGTTCCAATCTTAGGAGATATCCCCTTGTTACGGTATTTATTTAGTAGAGAGACGGTTGATCTACAGAAGACGGAATTGATAATCTTTATTACCCCTCAGATTATGACTGATGATTCTCAAGGAAGAATTAGTTCAGCTGTTGTAGAGGAATTTATAGGTGAAAAAAATTCAGAGGATAATAAAGAATAAAAAAAGGTATTTTATGCTAAAATATTCAACTGTTAAAGAGGGGTGGTACAATATTGAGTTGACAGTGGATAGAAAAAATCTAAGAGCGGATTTTTTCATCACGAAGGGTTCAAAGAACCTGAAGGGAGAAGTAAGAAACAAATTTACAATTTACAATGTACAATGTATAGTTAAAAACCAAGTGATAGAGAGTAATAAAAAATCTAAGAGCGGATTTTTTCATCACGAAGGGTTCAAAGAAGCCTAGAGATAAGATCAAGTTCTTTGAAAAGCATTATGGCAACAAGCTTTGATTGATTTTGATTATAAGGTTTAAGGGTTTTAATGGTCAATTATCAATCGTACATTGTAAATTGAACTTACTGCTTACTGATCATTGATTACCGATTACTATTTGGAGGGGATAGAATGGAGCAGTTTGGAAAGGTTTCATTATTCGATATGGTTTTATCTCTATCAGATGCAATAGATTTAGTCAGTCCTATTGTAAATGGACATCATAAACGGGTAGCATATATAGCTTCTAGTATAGCTTTAGAATTAGGATTAGCTGAAAAGAAGCAGAGAAATCTAATTATAGCAGGTGCTTTACATGATGTTGGAGCATTTTCTTTACAAGAAAGAATCAATGCTTTAAATTTTGATCTAGGTCCTGCTGCCTTTAAGCATGCTGAAATAGGTTACAATCTTATTGGAAGCTTTGGCCCGTTTAAAGAGGTAGCAGAAATGATACGTTATCATCATTTAGATTGGGCAGGTGGGGCTGGAGAGAGTTTTGAGGGTGATCCAGTCCTAATTGAGAGCCATATTCTTCACTTGGCAGATCGAATTGATGTTCTGATTGAGAATAAAGTAGAGATATTAGAGCAGAGTGAAAGGATTATCACTAAGATCAATGAAGAAGCAGGGGCTAAATTTATACCTCAACTTGTTGAAGTTATTAATGGTTTGGCTGTTAAGGAAAGCTTCTGGTTTGATATTGATTCGCCTTTATTGACTAGAATTTTAGCTGAAAGAGTAAAGGGAGACGGGGATAGATTAAGGTTGAATTTTGATGATTTATATGACTTAACTAAAATGTTCAGGCAGATAATAGATTTTAGAAGTCAATTTACTGCTACCCATTCTAGAGGAGTAGCAAACAGTGGAAGGATCTTAGGCGAGTTACTAGAATTTTCTAAACAAAAATGCCAGATGTTAGAGATTGCAGGTTATCTTCATGACTTAGGAAAGCTTGCTGTGCCGGTAGAGATTTTGAATAAACCGGGGAAATTGACCAAAAAGGAGTTTTATCAGATTAAAAAGCATCCTTTTTATACTTATCGTGTTTTAGAGAGGATTGATGGTTTAAAAGAGATTAATAGGTGGGCTGCATTCCATCATGAAAAGCTCGATGGAAGAGGTTATCCTTTCCGCCATCAGGGTCAACAAATTCCTTTAGGTGCAAAAATAATAGCTGTTAGTGATGTCTTTACAGCTATTACAGAAGATAGACCTTATCGCCAAGGAATGGATAAGGCCCAAGTTATAGATATTTTAGAGGATTTAGTAGAGGATTCAGCTTTAGATTTAGATATAGTTACAACTTTAATTGAAAATTATAATCTAATAAATACTGCTCGCCAGAAGGTTCAAGCCCAGGAAACGAAAGAGTATAATCAGATTTGGAAGCAGATCAATTAATCTTAAGCTGAATCTAGATTAAAGCTCCTGTTTTTTTCTAATAATTTTTCAAATTCAGTGGCAGGTACAGGTTTGCTAAATAGATATCCTTGTGCCTCATCACAATTATAATCTTTAGCTAAATTAAATTGTTGTACAGTCTCAATTCCTTCAGCTACAGTTTTAATATTTAACTTTTTAGCCATAGCTATAATTGCAGAAACGATAGCACTCTTTTCCTCTTTACAAGAGATATCTTTGATAAAAGAACGATCTATTTTGAGTATATCTATTGGAAATTTAGTTAAGTAACTTAAAGAGGAATAACCTGTACCAAAATCATCGAGCAAGACTGTGATTCCCATAATTTTAAATTTTTCTAAGATAGAGCTGGTTAAAGGAATATTCTGCATAGCGATACTTTCTGTAATTTCAATTCCTAATAAATTAGGTTCTAGATTTGTAGAGGTAAGTATCTTTTTTACTGTCTTTTCTAAATCAGGCTTATGTAATTGCTGGGCTGAAAGGTTAACTGAAATTTTAATTGGATCATATCCCGCTTCAATCCAGTGAGTGATCTGTTGACAAGCATTCCTCAAAACATGATTGCCTAAAGGAACAATCAATCCTGTCTCTTCAGCTAAAGGGATAAATTTACCTGGTGAAATTAGACCACGCTGTGGATGATTCCAGCGAACTAATGCTTCTGCTTTAGTAATCTTTCCAGTTTTAAAATCTACAATCGGTTGATAATAGACTTCTAATTGATTATTTTGAATTGCTTTTCTTAAGTTCCGTTCAATAAATAACTTTTCATTGACTTTGTGATTCATATTAACATCATATAATTCAAAGCGATTGCCTCTAATTTCTTTAGCACGATAGACTGCTATATCTGCATGTTTCAATAACTCCTCTGCTGTTTTACCATCAGAAGGATAAAAAGCAATACCTATGCTAGCTGTCAAATTAAACTCCTTGCCATTAACCGTAAAAGAATCTTCAAAGAGTTCTAAGATTTGATTAGCAATTACTTTGATCTCTTTGTTTGGGTTTTCAATTTCAGTTAATAGACCTATAAATTCATCCCCGCCCATTCGAGCAATTGTATCTCTTTCTTTTAAGAGCATTTGGAGTTTATGTCCTACTTTTTTTAGAATTAAATCTCCAACCTTATGACCGTGGATACTATTAATCAGTTTGAAACGATCGATATCAAGAAAGATTACCGCAAATTTTTTGTTGCTATCTGTTGCATATTCAACTTCTCTCTTAAATTGTTGATTGAAATATTTGCGGTTGGGCAGACCTGTTATGTAATCATGGTAATCTTGATATGTTAAAGATTTTTTAGTTTTCTCTAGCTTTGTTACATCTATTCCTACAGCTAAAATAGACTCTTCTTTCTGCTTAGGACTTTTAATTTTAGAAAAAGTCCAGGAAATAAAATATTCTTGAGTATTATAATCTTTATTTTCCTTACAATTAACTTCGGTTATGAAAGGAGATTTTTTTTGCTTATTTTTATTCAAGATCTCTAAAAAGATATTTTGTAACTCTGTTCTATCTGTATTATTTTTAAGGAATTTAAAGAAATTTTCACCAATGACTTCTTTGGCTCGGTAACCTGTCAGCATTTCTGAATTTTTATTGAATGAAGTAATATTATAATCTTTATCTAAAGTAATTATTAATGAGTTGGTAGTATTGATGATTTTTTGTTGGAAATTTTGTTTAAGTATTAGTTCTTGCTGAATTTTATTGTGTTTTGAATATAAAATAACTAAAATTATAGTAATTATTATCAATGTTATAATTAGCAATTAAGTTTCCTCCTTATATATAGTCTTCTTACTGAAATTAGAAGCGTTAACTTATCCGTGGCACTTTGTGCCATAGTATAATGTACAGTAATATCCAGTGGTAGAATGATATCAGTGTCCATAAAAATTAAGGGTTAAAATACTATAAAGACTAGAGAAGTTGATTCTAAATCTACATTGTTTAATTCTATATTAAGATTAATTTTCCTTTAATAAATTAATAAACATTTAAAACTAAAATTTTCTATAAGTACTGAGAAAGTTATTAAAGTTGAGTTAAAATTAAAGAAGAAATTTATCCGCGTAACTTAAGGCGATTTTCTGGATTATAGAGGTTTGAAGTGCAGGAAAAATAGTTTTAGTCTAGAAAGATGAGGTTGTTGAAGTACGTGAGTATTGTAATTTACACGGATTATGGAAAGCTTAGTTAAAAGTTGATGATTATTTAAAATAGATAAAGGGAAATTTATATGTCAAAGTTAAAAGGAACTGCAACTGAGAAAAATTTATTAAGGTAAAGAATTTCCTCAAACTTCCCCTTCTTGTGATTAGCCATAGAGTTATTTTGAATTGAAGGAACAGAATTATTAATTGCTCTTTAGAGTTGACCCCTACAATTACGTTGGAGGGGCCAACAATTTTAGCTTAGGATTGAGCCATATTACGGCATTCAGTAGCACATTGGCGGCATAGTTTCGCACAAGGTTGGCAGTGGGGATCATCAAATTTTTCACATTCTGTAGCACAGGCATTACAGATATCAGCACATAAGTTAGCGATTTCGGTAGCAAAGTCGCTATTTCTAGTCATAAACTTGGTAGTTAAAGCACAGATATCTGCACAATCTCTGAGTAGTTCGATACATCTGATACGTTGATCGACATCAATAGCATTTAAACAGGCATCAAGGCAAAATTCACATTCATTCAAGCATTTAGTAGTCAGTTCAATACAAGTCCGGTATTTGTCCATATGGGTTGTCATAGTCATATGTATTCCTCCTTTTAGTTTATTATTGAGTTATATCGATTAAAATATGCTTACAAAATAGTGTAACTTCAATTGATAATTGATAGTTTAAAATTGATAGTTAAAACCCAAAACCTACCCCTTCTTTTAAAGACTTTATAACTAAGAACTACTATGTTTTTAATGTTTTATGGTTTTCTAACTATCCTTACGGGTCTTTATTAAGACCCTCCATGAAATCCACAAAAATCGTATCCAGTATCCATTATCAATTATAAACTGAAGTATATATCAATTAAGTTAAAAAGTCTTGACATAATGTTTGTCGTATGGTAATCTATAACCACAACATACCCCCTAGGGGTAAAAAGGTATTGGATTTACTAGCTGGGAGAATAATATAATGAGGAATAATTAGAGGAGGGATGACAGATGAGTTCTACAGGACAGATAAAGAGTGATCAAATAAAGAAGATCACTTTAAAGGTTTCAGGAATGACTTGTACTAGTTGTTCGCAGCGTGTAGAGAAAGCTTTACAACAGAAAGAAGGAATAGAGTCAGCACAGGTTAATTTTGCTGTCGAGAAAGCTTATATTGAATATAATCCGACAGAAATTGAGCTTGAGCAGGTTCTTGGATTGATCGATCAGGCAGGGTATAAAGCTGAGTTGATGGATGCTCAGCAGAAGAAGTTGAGCTTACAGCTAGCAGGGATGACCTGTACAGCTTGTGCACAGCGAGTAGAAAAGAGCTTAAATCAGTTGGCTGGGGCCAAAGAGGTCAATGTGAATTTCACTATGGAAAAAGCTACGATTAAATATGATCCTAGTCAACTGAAGATAGAAGAAATTAAGAAGACGATCGAAGAAGCAGGATATGAAGTGGTTGATCAAGAGAGAGAAGAAGTAGATCAGGAGCAGAAGAAAGTAGATCAAGCATTTAAAAAGATGGTGTCTGCTTTATCTTTTGCTATTCCAATCAAGATTTTAATGTTGGTTCATATGTTTATCATAGAGATTCCTTATTACTTTACGATTATTACAATTTTAGGATTTGCTCCGATAGTAATTGTTGGATGGGAGACCCATAAGGCAAGTTTTAAAGCGTTTAAAAATCTAAGTCCTAATATGGATACACTTGTTACTTTAGGTTCTATTATACCTTATATTTTAAACTTTTTAGCTTTTTGGTTACCGATGGGTTCTTTTGTGGAGATGGCAGCTTGGATTATGACGCTTCACTTAGTAGGGAGATATCTAGAAGCTAAAGCCAAAGGTAAAGCATCAGAGGCAATTAAGAAGTTATTAGAGATGGAAGCTAAGGAAGCAAGAATAATTGTCGATGGGACAGAAAAAGAGATACCAATTGAAGAGCTTCAAGAGGGCGATATAATGTTAATCAAGCCTGGTGAGAAGATTCCGACTGATGGTGTAGTAGTTGATGGACAGAGTACCGTTGATGAATCGATGGCGACTGGAGAATCCTTACCTGTAGAAAGGAAGGAAGGGGATGAAGTAATCGGCTCTACTATTAATAAGCAAGGAATGTTAAAGGTTAAAGCAACTAAGGTAGGCAAGGATACCTTCTTCTCTCAAGTAATTAAGATGGTTGAAGAGTGTCAAGGTTCTAAGGTTCCGATTCAAGAATTTGCAGATAGGATAACCGGCTATTTTGTGCCAGGGGTATTAGTACTTGCTACTTTGGCTTTTATTTCTTGGATGGTCTTTCCTGAATTTCATCGGGGAGTTTTAGTAATATTTAATTTGCCATGGACTTTTCCTGATTTATCTACCTTAGCTTTAGCAATTTTAGCTACGATTTCGGTCTTAGTTATTTCTTGTCCCTGTGCATTGGGTCTAGCTACGCCGACAGCAATTATGGTTGGTAGTGGTCTAGGAGCTCAAAATGGAGTTTTGATTAGAAAAGGTGAAGCAATTCAGACGATTAAGGATACAAAGATTATTGCTTTTGATAAGACCGGAACGATTACGAAAGGTACTCCAGAAGTTACTGATATATTGAACTTTAATGATTATAGTCAACAGGATGTATTATTCTATGCTGGAAGTATAGAGCTTGCTTCCGAACATCCATTAGGGCAAGCAATTGTCGAGGGAGCCAAAGCAGAAGGTCTTGAGTTACAAGAAGCAACAGAATTTTCTTCAATTACTGGAAAAGGTGTTAGAGGATTAGTAGCTGATCAAGAAGTCTTAATTGGTAATCGAAGATTGATGGATGAAAATAATATAGAGCATGCTGACCACCAATCAGAATTAGAGAGATTGGAGAAGGAAGCTAAAACAGCTATGTTGTTGGCCGTTGATGGAAAGTTAGCTGGGATTATAGCTGTAGCTGATACAATCAAGGAAGACTCTATTCAAGCAATTGCTGAGATTGAAAAGATGGGAATTAAGACAGCAATGATTACAGGAGATAATCAGAGGACTGCTGAAGCAATTGCTGATAAAGTATGTATCAGTAGGGTCTTAGCTGAGGTATTACCAGAAGGTAAAGTAGATGAAGTAGAACAATTACAATTAGAATATGATACAGTAGCTATGGTCGGGGATGGAATTAATGATGCTCCAGCCTTAAAGCAAGCAAATGTTGGGATAGCTATTGGAACGGGAACAGATATTGCGATTGAAGCAGCAGATATTACCCTTGTTCGTGGAGATTTGAGTGCTGTAATTTCAGGTATTAAATTATCTAATGCTACCTTCAAAAAGATTAAGCAGAATTATTTCTGGGCGTGGTTCTATAATGCACTAGCTATTCCTGCAGCCTTTATGGGATTGATTCACCCGATGATTGGTGCTGCAGCAATGGCTACCAGTTCAATTAATGTAGTTTTGAACTCTACACGATTGAAAAAAGCTAATATTAAGCCATCTTATAGAAAGTAATCAACAAGCAAGTAATCGACCTAAATTAGGGTGGGTTTACTTGTTGTTTAGAGGTTGTGGATAACTCTTTAACTTTACTGTTTTTAAGAAAAAAGAAGGTAAAATAGTGGAATTACTAGAAGATATGAGAATAAGTAAGTAGATTAATATTAGGAATTTTAATTGAATGTGATTTAGAAATTCAACAAGAGAATGGGATGATTGATGATATGTTTGAAATCATCGAATCATTAATCCAGATTGATCAATTCATGGAAAACATTAGCAGTGACAAGGAGGTAATGATAACTTTGTTAGTTTAGGAAATAGTATAAGTAAAGTTGCAGGTCAAGTAGGAAGGTTAAATAAGAAAGTAACAGTTGATGAAAGGATGATTATTAATGGAGAAAATACCAACTGAAGAATTAGCTACAAGAATTAAAAAGTTGCAAAATAAATTAAAGCATAAACAGATTGATTTAGCTATAATTATTGATAATATAAACCTCTATTATTTGAGTGGTACAATTCAGGCTGAATATCTATGTGTTCCCCAACAGGGCGAACCGGTATTATTGGTCAGAAATGGAGTAGAACGGGCCAAGGCTGAGAGTAATTTGAAAAATATAGTTAAGTTTGGACGTTCTAAGGAGATTCCGGAGCAGCTTAATCAATTTGGAAGTGGAACTCCGTCCAACCTAGGGTTAGAAGTCGATGTTGTAGCTTATCAAGATGTACTTAAGTTAGAGAAGATTTTTGGGGTTGACAAGGTGAGCGGAGTTACAGGCTTGCTTAGAGAGTTAAGGATGATTAAATCTGATTATGAGCTACAATTTGTTCATCAATCTGCTGCTCAACTGGAATTGCTTCCTGATCTGATCAAGGAATATTTAACGGAAGGAATTAGTGAACTAGAATTATCTGCACTTATCGAGGCTAAATTGCGAAAGAATGGTCATGTTGGTTTGGTTGAGATGAGAGGTTTAAATAATAAGATTACGATAGGGATTTGTGCAGCAGGAAAGAATGCTTTGCAACCTGTTAAAACGGATGCTTTAGCAGGAGGGAGTGGGATGTATCCGGGCATAGGGATTGGCCCGACTGAGAAAAAGATTGCTGCTGGAGAGTTGGTTCTTTTTGATTATGTTAGTAACTATAAGGGTTATCATCTCGATCAGACTAGACTGGCAATGATTGGTCAACCATCCGCTAAAGTGAAAGAGTTATATCAGAAGATGGTTAAATTTCAATTGGAGTTGAAAAATTATTTAACTGCTGATCATAGTTGGGCAGATATCTATCAGCAGAGTCTGAAATTAGCAGAAAAGTTAGAGGTTAGTGACTATTATTTAGGTTTTGGAGATAATCAGGTCAAGTTTGTGGGGCATGGAGTCGGATTAGAATTGAATGAATTTCCATTTTTGGCCCCTGGTTTTGATGCCAAACTACAACCCGGAATGATAATTGCTTTAGAGCCTAAGCTGTTGGTACCTGAGATAGGTTTAATTGGAATAGAGAATAGTTATTTGATAACTGAAGGGGAAGCAGAGTGTTTGACTACAGCTAGTGAGGAGTTAATTATTGTTTGATAGTCATTTAATTTTGACGTGAAGTTTTATTACAATTATGGTGTGATCTGTTGCGATATGAAAAGTATCGCCTAGTATTGTGAAGACAATCTACA
>NZ_JALKBX010000045.1 GCF_023227745.1 Natroniella acetigena
CAGGTAGATAGGCCAGAGGTATAAGGATGGTAACATCTTCAGCTGACTGGTACTAATAGATCGAGGGCTTAATCTAGAATATGTCTATTGTGCAGTTTTGAATGTATAAAAAGCATTTAATACTGAATATTGAATAGTTAAGTACTAATAATGGTTTGAATTATTAAATATTAAATATTAAATATTAAATATTAAATATTAATTGAATACATTGTTCCCCGATAGCTCAGTTGGTAGAGCGAGTGGCTGTTAACCACTTTGTCGTAGGTTCGAGTCCTACTCGGGGAGCCATTTTATTTTAGATACCTAATTTTAGTAAAAGGGTATCTTTTTTTGTTGTTAAGTAAAAAATATTAATAGGAAAACTTAGATTTTAGCTAAAAAGAGGAGAATAGATTATTTTTTTTAATCTATTCTTGTTTTTAAGATGATATTACTTGATAATAATCCTTGCAAAAGAATACTATATTTATAGTATAATATACTTATAGTCAATAATAGTCAAATTGAATTATTTAAAGGAGAGGATGCTATGAGTAGCCTTTCAAGCCAAATTGAAGAATATTTAAAAAAGATCTTAAGTTGTAATAATGTTGTTAGAGTACAACGGAGTCAATTAGCTAGTAAATTTAGTTGTGTTCCATCACAGATTAATTATGTCTTGAATACTAGATTTACTTTGGAAAAAGGTTATATAATTGATAGTCAAAGAGGTGGTAATGGTTATATTCAAATTACTAAAGTAGATTCAGATTTGAGTCACAAAATAATTGAATCATTATATAATGAAATTGGGGGCCAAATTGATCAACTTACAGCTTTTAATATCATTGAGCGATTAGCTGAGGAGGGTATTATTACTTCGAATGAACAGAAGTTACTTAAGGCTGTAGTTAACAGACGGAATCTTGGCTTGAAATTACCACTAAGAGATATGGTAAGGGCTAAACTATTAAAAGGTATTTTAAGAGTATTAATTAAAAAGGAGGGGTAAAATGCTATGCCAAGAGTGTCAAGAAAAAGAAGCATCGGTTCATGTGACTAAAATTATTAATAATCAAAAGCAGGAGTTATACTTTTGTAAAGAGTGTGCTCAGGCAACTGGTGAATTAAATTTTGGATCTGACTTTTCTTTTAATAATTTATTGACGGGTCTTTTAAATAGTAAGCCCCATTCTCACCATCAGATAAATTTATCTAGTAAACAATTAAAATGCAAAAATTGTAATTTGAGTTATCAGGAGTTTAGCCATAATGGACGTTTAGGTTGTAGTCAATGTTATGAATATTTCGGTGATAAAATTGATAAGATTTTACGAAGAATTCATAGTAGCAGCCATCATACGGGCAAGATTCCTAAAAGAATTGGAGAAAATGTGAGGATTAAAAGAAAGATAAAGAATCTGAGAGAAGAAATGAAACAAGTAGTAGCTAAAGAGGAATTTGAGAAAGCAGCTGTTTTGAGAGATGAAATTAAGGATTTAGAAGAGAATTTGGATAATAGGGGGTGAAGAGTATGGAAGAGAAGATTATGAATCAATGGATGAAAGAATTAGGACCAAACTCTGATGTTGTAGTCAGCAGTAGAGTTAGGTTAGCCCGTAATTTTAATGATTTAAGTTTCACTCATCATGCTAGTGACGAAGAATTAAAGCAAGTAACAATCAAGGCTAAGGAGTTGTTACGGGAGAATAATGAATTTCAGCTTGAGCTAATTGGCATAGATGAGTTGTCAGAGTTTGAAAGAAAGATGTTAGTAGAAAAGCATTTAATCAGCCCTGAGCAGACTCAGGTTAATAAATATAAATCAGTTGCCTTATCTCAAGACGAGACTGTTAGTTTAATGATTAACGAAGAGGATCATTTAAGGCTACAGATGATATTACCTGGACTGCAAATTGAGAAAGCTTGGGGTTTAGCAGATCAATTAGATGATTATATAGAGGATAAAATAGATGTAGCGTTTGCTGAGGGTTATGGATACCTGACTGCTTGTCCAACTAATGTAGGGACAGGCTTGAGAGTTTCTGTTATGGTTCATTTGCCTGCTTTAAGTATGATTAATCGAGTTGAAAAGTTGATGTCAGCTATTTCACAATTAGGGTTAGCAGTTAGAGGGTTATATGGCGAAGGAACTGATACAGTAGGAAATTTATATCAAATTTCTAACCAAGTAACTTTAGGACATTCAGAAGAAGAGATAATAGAAAATTTATTAGAAGTAACTCAGCAAATTATTGAACAAGAGAAGAATGCTCGGGAGCTTTTATTACAGGAACAGGAAGTAAGTGTCAAAAATAAAGTTTATCGTGCCCATGGAATCTTAACGCATGCTTATAGTATCTCAATTGAAGAAGCAATGGAATTGATTTCAAATGTAAGATTAGGAATTGATTTGGGTATAATAGAAGGGATAGAGCCAATAATTTTAAATCAATTGATGGTCATGATTAGACCTGCTACTTTGCAATTAACTAAAGGTGAAAAGTTATCAATAGAAGAAAGAGAAATTTATCGAGCTGAATTGATTAAAGAACTATTGAATTAAGGAGGGGGTTTAGTATGATTTTTGGAAGGTTTACTGAAAAAGCACGTAAGGTGATGGCTTTTTCTCAAGAGGAAGCTAGAGGATTTAATCATAATTATGTAGGAACAGAACATTTATTATTAGGATTGATTAGAGAAACAGAGGGAGTAGCAGCTAAAGTTCTAGAAGCTGGTGGGTTTAATTTAGAAAAGTTGAGAGCTAAGGTTAAAGATATTATTGGAACTGGAAATGAAGAAATACAAAGTGATAGTTTACCGTTTACTCCTCGGACTAAAAAAGTTTTAAATCTTTCTTTAGAAGAAGCTCGACGGTTAGGGCACAATTATGTAGGGACAGAGCATTTATTGTTAGGATTGATCAAAGAGGGAGAAGGGATAGCAGCTCGAATTTTAAAAGAAGAAGGAGCAGACTTTAATAAGATACAGCAAGAAGTTGTTAAGCTATTGGGTGGCGCTAAAAGTGGACGTAATAAAAGACGGCATGGACATCAAAGTGGGGGTTTAGATAAATTTGCTACAGATTTAACACAACTTGCTATTGAAGATAAACTTGATCCGGTTATTGGAAGGGATAAAGAGATAGATCGAGTAATTCAAATTTTAAGTCGGCGTAAAAAGAATAATCCTTGTTTGATTGGAGAACCAGGAGTAGGAAAGACAGCTATTGTAGAAGGGTTGGCTCAAAGAATAGTTGAAGGTGAAGTCCCTGAACCTTTGATTGAAAATAGAATCTTGGCTTTAGATTTAGGTTCATTATTGGCAGGTTCTAAATATCGAGGGGAATTTGAGAAGAGATTAAAAGCAGTGATGAAGGAGATTGAAGAGTCTGGTGATGTAATCTTATTTATTGATGAATTGCATAATTTAGTTGGAGCAGGTGGAGCAGAAGGGGCAATTGATGCTGCTAATATTTTAAAACCTGCTTTAGCTAGAGGAGAATTGCAGACTATAGGAGCAACTACTTTAGATGAATATCGTAAATATATTGAGAAGGATGCTGCCTTAGAAAGAAGGTTCCAATCTATTTTAGTAGAAGAACCTTCTATAGAAGATGCTGAAAAAATTTTAAAAGGGTTGCGTGATGTTTATGAAGCTCATCATCGAGTTAAAATTACAGATGAAGCTATTTCTGCTGCGGTTGAATTGTCTCATCGGTATGTAAGTGATCGTTTTTTACCTGATAAAGCAATTGATTTAATTGATGAAGCTGGCTCGCAGGTGAAGTTACAACAGAATACAGCACCGAATGAGATTAAAGATTTGGAAAAAAGGTTAGAGAAGATTGAGCAAGAAAAAGAAGCTGTTATTGAGGCACAAGAGTTTGAAGAAGCTGCTAATTTACGTGATCAAGAACAAGAAGTAAAAGAGAAGCTAGAAGAGATAAAATTAGAGTGGAAGAATGAAAAAGGGATGAGTGAAACTGTTATTACTAGAGAAATTATAGCTAAAATAGTTTCTGACTGGACGGGGGTTCCAGTTACAAAGTTGGCCCGAGCAGAATCAGAAAAATTGCTTAATTTAGAGGAAGAATTACATCAAAGGGTTGTGGGTCAAGATGAAGCAGTCAAAGCAGTTTCGCAAGCAATCAGAAGAGCAAGAGCAGGATTAAAAGATCCTAAGCGTCCAATTGGTTCATTTATCTTTTTAGGGCCAACAGGAGTAGGAAAGACTGAGTTAGCTAGAAGCTTAGCTGAAGTAATGTTTGATGATGAAGATGCTATGGTTAGAGTTGATATGTCTGAATATATGGAAAAACATGCAGTTTCAAGGTTGGTTGGTTCTCCTCCAGGTTATGTTGGTCATGAAGAAGGTGGACAGTTAACAGAGCAGGTTAGAAGAAGACCTTATTCAGTTATTTTACTAGATGAGATTGAAAAGGCTCATCCTGAAGTATTTAACATTTTACTACAGATGTTGGAAGATGGCCAATTAACAGATGCTCAAGGAAGAACTGTTGATTTTAAGAATACAATGATTATTATGACTTCAAATGTTGGAGCTGATTTAATTCAGAGTAAATCAGGGGGAGTCGGATTTAAGGCAATTGAGACTGATGTGGAAGATAGAGAATATGAAGAAATGAAAGAGATGGTTAAATCAAAATTGAAGGATACTTTTAGACCAGAATTTTTAAATCGATTGGATGAAGTAATCGTTTTCCATGCTCTTTCCCGAGAAAATATTAAAGAGATTGTTGGTTTGATGTTAGAGGAGTTAGAAGAAAGATTAGAGGTAAAGGATATTGAATTAGAATTTACTGAAGCAGCAAAGGAATTAATTGCTGAAGAAGGATATGATAAGGAATTTGGAGCAAGACCATTAAGAAGGGCAATTAGACGTTTGGTAGAGAATTCTTTAGCAGAGAGATTTTTATCAGATCAGTTTGATGAGGGAGATAGAATTAAGGTGGACTCTCAAGATGAAAAACTTCAATTCAGCAAAATTTAATAATTAAGAAAGCAGGGTAGCTACCCTGCTTTCTTATATTATCTTGTTAAACCAGCTGTAAAATGTTATAATAAAGGTTAAGTCTATTGTGGATAGGTGGTTTTATGGCTAAAAATAAGCGGAGATATATTTGTCAAGAGTGTGGCTACAAAGCATTGAAGTGGAGTGGGAAGTGTCCAAATTGTAATAGTTGGAATACATTAACAGAAACAATTATTGATCAAAAACAGAAGAAAAAAGAGAAGAAGTTAGCATCAGATGTGATCCCTCAAAGAATAGATGAGATTGAAATTACTACTGAAGATAGAGTTAGAACAAATTTTACAGAATTAGATCGAGTATTAGGGGGAGGAATTGTGCTAGGGTCTTTAACTTTAATCGGTGGAGATCCAGGGATTGGAAAGTCAACTCTGCTTTTACAAACTTCTCATAACATTAGTCAGCAAGGTAACAAAGTATTATATGTTTCTGGTGAAGAATCTGAAAAGCAGATTAAGCTAAGGGCTGATCGTTTAAAAGCAGTTAATTCTGAATTATATATTTTGGCGGAGACTAACTTATTATCAATTATTAAGAGTAGTAAGGAATTAAAGCCAGATTTACTAATTATAGATTCGATTCAGACGATTTATAATCCGCAATTGGAATCAGCACCTGGTAGTGTCAGTCAGGTAAGAGAATGTACAGCCCGATTAATGCATTTAGCTAAAAAGAAAGGAATTCCAATTATCTTGATTGGGCATGTAACTAAAGAGGGTTCTATAGCTGGTCCGAGAACATTAGAACATATGGTAGATACAGTATTATATTTTGAAGGTGATCGCAATCATGTTTATCGAATTTTAAGAGCTGTTAAGAATCGATTTGGCTCTACAAATGAAATTGGGATTTTTACAATGGAGCAAGAAGGGTTAACAGAAGTATTAAATCCTTCACAAGCTTTTATTGAAGAAAGGCCTCAGGAAGTTTCTGGTTCTGTGGTAATTCCTTGTTTAGAAGGAACTAGACCAATCTTAATTGAGTTACAAGCTTTGGTTGGAACAGCTAACTTTGGAACTCCAAGTCGAATGACAACTGGAATTGATCACAAAAGAGTTTCTTTATTATTAGCAGTTTTGGAAAAAAGATTAGGGTTACATATTCAAGGGCAAGATATTTATGTTAATATTGTAGGAGGTTTTCAAGTTAATGAGCCAGCAGTTGACTTAGGAATAATTGTGGCTGTTGTATCCAGTTTTAGAGATTTGGCTGTACCTAAAAATGTTGCTGTAGTTGGAGAAGTAGGTCTATCTGGCGAAATAAGAGCTGTTAATCAGATTGAAAAAAGAATAAATGAAGCAAGTAAATTAGGGTTTACAGAGTTTATTATTCCCAAAAGTAATTTAGAGGCATTGACAAATATTGATCATGGTTTAAGAATTAATGCAGTTAGGGATATTAGAGAAGTATTAGATTTTATTCTGGGAGGGGAATAAATGTCTAGTTTATTTAAGGATGAAGAATTTTCTGAAATACTAAAACTAATTGCTCCTGGAACTTCTTTTAGAGAGGGATTGGAGAATATATTACTAGCAAAAACTGGGGCATTGATTGTTGTAGGTGATAGTGAGGAAGTTTTAGGGGTGGTTGATGGTGGATTTAATATTAATGTTGAAACAACACCTACCAGATTATATGAATTAGCAAAGATGGATGGAGCTATAGTTTTAAGTGGTGATACAGAACGAATTTTATGTGCTAATGTACAATTAGTTCCTGATCCTTCAATTTCTTCAGTGGAAACTGGTACTAGACATAGAACTGCAGAACGAATATCTAAGCAGACAGGAGAACTTGTTATTTCGATTTCACAAAGAAGAGATATAATTACACTATATAAAAATGAGAAAAAATATATTCTTGAAGATATTAGAGTTATTTTAACTAAAGCTAATCAAGCTATACAGACGCTAGAAAAATATAGAAGTGTATTAGATCAAGCTTTGACCAATTTAAGTGCTTTAGAATTTGAAGACTTAGTTACTGTTTCTGATGTGGTAACTGTAATTCAACGAGCAGAGATGGTGTTAAGAATTGGTAATGAAATTGAAAGGTATATTAATGAATTAGGTAATGAAGGACGTTTGATCAAGATGCAGTTGAAAGAATTAGTAGCTAATGTAAAAGAAGAAGGATTATTAATTGTTAAAGACTATGAAGCACAAGTAGAGGATAAAGCAGATCAAGAAATAGAAGATAATGAAGCGGATATTTTTGAAAAGATATCTGATAGTTTATCAGATGAATTATTAAGTTTATCTTCAATTAGTAAACACTTAGGTTATGGGGGTAATATGAGCGCTTTGGATTTGTCAGTTTCCCCTAGAGGATATAGATTATTAAGGAAGATACCTCGATTGCCAATGAGTGTGATTGAGAATTTGGTTAATGTTTTCGGAGACTTCCAAGAAATACTCAATGCTTCAATTGATGAATTGGATGATGTTGATGGAATTGGAGAAGTTAGAGCACAAGCAATTAAAGAAGGATTAAAGAGATTACGCGATCAGGTTTTATTGGATCGACATATTTAAAGTTAATAGAGATTGATAATGAAACTTAAATATGATATAATGGATTGGGATGATCATGTATTGAATGGAGGGTTATGTTAATGTTTGAAATTGGAGATAAAATTGTCTATCCGAATCATGGTGCTGGAACTATTGTAGATGTAGAGGAGAAGGAGATTTTAGGTGAAACGAAACAGTACTACATTATGAAGTTACCAATTGGTGAAATGAAGGTTATGATCCCTAAGGATAATGTTGAAGAAATTGGGTTACGAAATGTAATAGATAAAGATGTTGTACCACATGTTTATGAAGTTTTAGAAGGGAAGCAGAGTGAAATGTCTCAAAATTGGAATCGACGCTATCGAGCTAATACTGAAAAGATAAAGACGGGAGATATCTTTGAGGTAGCTGAGGTTGTTAGAAATTTAACTATACGTGATATAATAAAAGGTTTATCGACGGGTGAAAAGAAGATGTTGAGTAATTCAAGACAGATTCTGATCAGTGAATTAGTTTTAACAGAAGATGAATCAGAGGAAGAGATTGAAACTAAAATTGATAATATTTTTGCTGAGCAGGATTTTGAAGAAGAATAATGACGTCAGGATATCCTGACGTTTGTTTTTTGATAAAAGGGGGTGAAAAAATATGTTGAATAGATTATGGAGGGGAGTTTTAGTTGTAGTAGGAGCAGTTTTAGGATATCAGTCTATTCTCTTTTTTGGTTTAGCAGAGGAATTTAGTCTTGATATGCATAGTATTATTACTAATAATGGATTTTATGGATTAATAATTGGTGGATTAATAGGATTTATATTATTACCAATAATAATTAATAAATTTGTACAGAGTGTTTTGAAGTTTGAAAGTAGGTTAGAGACAATTCCGGTTAGGGATATAGTATCTGGAATTATAGGTTTAATTCTTGGATTATTATTAGGAATATTAATAATTAGAGCCTTTTCTATTTCTGATATTCCCAGCTTTGGGTTTGTATTACAACTCGTGATTAACTTAAGTCTTGCTTACTTAGGATGGAATTTGGCAATTAAGAAAAGAGATGAATTATTTGGAATTATAGCTAAATCAAATTTAAAACTGAAAGATAATGATGATAATAATTATAGCGGTAATGATAATAAGCAAGAAGATGATAGATTAAAAGCAACTTATAAAATCTTAGATACTAGTGCAATTATTGATGGTAGGATAGCTGATTTATGTCAAACTTCGTTTGTAGAAGGAGTATTAGTAATTCCTGAATTTGTCTTAGAGGAGCTGCAACATATTGCTGATTCATCTGATTTGTTGAAACGAAATCGAGGCAGAAGAGGGTTAGATATTTTAAATATGATTCAGAAGGAATTAGAAATTCCTGTTGAAATTTATGAGCATGATTTTAATACAATTGATGAGGTGGATAGTAAACTGGTTAAATTAGCTAAGTTATTAGAAGGAAAGATTATTACTAATGATTATAACTTAAATAAAGTAGCTGAGGTACAAGGAGTATCAGTCTTGAATATAAATGAATTAGCTAATGCTGTTAAACCAGTAGTGTTAGCTGGTGAAGAGATGGAAGTTAAGATTATCAAAGAAGGAAAAGAACAAGGACAAGGTGTAGGATATTTAGATGATGGTACGATGATTGTAGTCGATGATGCAAAAGATTATATTGGAGAAGAACTAGATATAGTAGTGACTAGTGTACTACAAACTGCAGCGGGTAGAATGATCTTTGCTAAGCTTAAACTAACGGAACAACAAGTATTGTAAATGGAGGAATAAGAATGAAAGTGAGTGTAGTGATTCCTGCAGCGGGCCAAGGAAAAAGGATGAAAGCAGCTAAAAATAAACAATTTTTATTGTTAGATGAACGACCAATTATTGCTCATACCGTTGATAAATTTAATAGTGAGCAAGTTGGGGAGATTATTTTAGTAGTTCGAAAAGAAGAAAGAGAGTATTGTCAAGAAATCATAGAAAAGTATCAATTGAAAGTAGACAAGTTAATAATCGGGGGTAAAACACGGCAAGAATCTGTTTATAATGGGTTGCAAAAAGTTGCTACAGAAAGTGAGTCAGTATTAATTCACGATGGAGCTAGACCCTTATTGAAAAAGGGTTTGATTCAACATATAATTAAAGAGGTTAGTAAGGGGTATCAGGCAGTAGTAGTAGGGGTTCCAGTTAAAAATACTATTAAAGTAATTAACCGTGAACAGATGGTGGTTAATACTCCAGAGCGTTCTAGGCTCGTTGCCATTCAAACACCACAAGCTTTTAAAAAAGATTTGATCTTAGAAGCTTATACCACAGCAATGCAAGAAGGTTACATCGGAACTGATAGTGCTAGTTTGGTTGAACGATTAAATAGACCTGTTAAGGTAATTGAGGGGTCTTATCAAAATTTAAAGATTACTACTCCTGAGGATTTAGAATTTGCTGAAAAGATCTTAGTTAGGGGGTAAAGATGAGAGTAGGGTTAGGTTATGATGTTCATCGGTTAGCCAAAGGAGAAGATCTAGTTTTAGGTGGAGTTAGAATTGAACATTCTGTAGGTTTAGTTGGTCATTCTGATGCAGATGTATTATTGCATGCAATTAAAGATGCATTATTAGGAGCGATTGGAGCGGGAGATATTGGTTCTCATTTTCCTGATGATGATCCTCAGTATCGGGGTATTTCTAGTTTGGTCTTATTAGAACAAGTAATGAATTCAGTTTTAGAAGCAGGATATGAAGTCAATAATTTAGATACTATTATTATTGCGCAGCAACCTAAATTGGCCCCTTACATTTCACAAATGCAGAATAAGATAGCTCAAAGTATACAAGTGGAAGTTGGACAAGTCAATCTTAAGGCAACAACAACTGAAAAATTAGGATTTATAGGTCAAGGAGAAGGAATTGCTGCTCAGGCAATAGTAAGTATAAAAGAAAGGTAGGTTATATATCATGTTAGTTAGAGAACTAATGAGCGAAGAAGTGATTGCAATTAATCCTAATATTACAATCGAAGAAGCACAAAGGTTAATGAGTGTCAATAGTATTGGTAGGTTAGTTGTTGTTGAGGATAAAGAAGTTATAGGTATCATAACAGATGGAGATTTAGTTCAGCAGACTGATTTAAATGTTTTAATCAGAGAATTAATGACTCAAGAAGTAATTTCTGTTACTGAAAATAATAGTGTACAAGAAGTAGCACAGATATTATCTGATAATGGTATTGGTGGAGTACCTGTCGTAAAAGAGGATAAATTAGTAGGAATTGTTACAGCAGAAGATATTGTTTCTGGTTATGTAAAGCAGGAAGAGGATAAAGCCAAACTTTCACCAGAGAGCTCAGCTATTTATTTATCTATGACAAGGAGTAGAGAATATGAAAATTACTGGTTAGATAAGATTAAGGGTTATAATTATAAAGTAGCAATTACTCAGACAGGGGCCAATGCTGAAAATTTACCAATTAAATTACGAGAGAGTATGACTGTAGCTGCTATTGCTCGAGGAGTTATTAAGGAAAATTTCCGAGAAAAATTGGCTGTATCTAATGCAGTTAAAGATGCTTATACCCAGCTTAATTTAGTGAATCCCGGCTTAGGTGGCGGGTTTAAGGTAGCTATTGTTAGAGGTAGAGGTAGAGTAGCAGTAGCTGTCTTCGGTAAATTTGGTCATGCTTTAGTTGATGGACCAGAGCAGTTAGCAGTCGGAATGAGTGTGATTTAAAAGTAGTTTTAAAATTAATTCTAATTAAATTGTTGTAGAGGAAGGTGAAGAAAATGAGTGATATTAGAGTAAGATTTGCTCCAAGTCCTACTGGGCAAATACATATTGGAAATATTAGAACAGCATTATTTAATTATTTATTTGCTAAAAAGAATAATGGAACATTTATTTTAAGAGTTGAGGATACGGATCAAGAACGTTCTACTAGTGAGTTTGAAGAAGTAATTCAACAAGAAATGAATTGGTTAGGTTTAAACTGGGATGAAGGTGTTCAAGTTGGAGGAGATTATGGGCCATATCGGCAGATGGAAAGGTTAGAATTGTATCAAGAATATATTCAACAATTACTTGAGCAAGATCTTGCTTACCGATGTTATTGTACTCCTGAAGAATTAGAAGAAATGAGAGAAAAACAGCGTCAAAATGATGAGGCACCTAGATATACTGGAAAGTGTAGAAGTTTAACTGCAGTAGAAAAGGAAGAGTTAGAAGCTGAAGGTAGGAAGCCAGTGATTAGATTTAAAGTTCCACACCAGGAGCAAGAAATTATCGTTAAGGACTTAGTAAAAGGAGATGTTTCTTTTAGTAGTGAAGTAATTGATGATTTTGTACTTGTTAAGTCTGATGAAATACCAACTTATAATTTTGCAGTTGTAATTGATGATCATTTAATGGAGATTAGCCATGTAATCAGAGGTGAAGATCACTTATCGAATACACCAAAACAACAATTGTTGTTTGATGCTTTGGACTGGGAAGCGCCACAATTTGCTCATTTATCAATGATTTTAGGAGCTGATAAATCAAAACTGAGTAAAAGAAGTGGAGAAGCCTATGTTTATGTTAGTCAATATCGAGAGAAGGGCTATTTACCAGAGGCATTAATTAATTTCTTAGCTTTATTAGGTTGGTCTCCTGATAGTGAAGACGAATTGTTTACTCAAGAAGAAATTATTGAACAGTTTTCTTTAGCAGGAGTAGCTAAGAGTCCAGCTGTCTTTGATGTAGAAAAATTAAACTGGATGAATGGAATGTATATTAGAAATGCTGATCTGGAGCAGATAGTTGCTTTAGCAACTCCATATCTAGAAGAAGCTGGTTGTGATTTAGAAGATAAATCTAAGGAATGGATTGAATTAGTAATTGATACTGTGCGGGGTTCTATAGATTATATAGCAGAAATTACTGAACAAGTTGCTCTCTTCTTTGGTGATGTTGAATATGAAGATTATGATCAAGTTGTTGAGACTTTTAGGGAAGAGCAAGTTGATCTAGTATTAAAAACTTTAAAAGAGAAAGTAGTTAGTCTAGATTCGTTAACCCCTCAAACAGCAAAAGAGATGTTAAAAGAAGCAATGAATGAATTACCTGTAGGAGGAAGATTATTTTACCATCCCCTAAGATTTGCTTTAACTGGTCAAGGGTCAGGTCCTGAACTATATAATATTATTGCTATTTTAGGTGAAGAAGAGGTAATTAATCGTTTGGATAAAGCTTTAGCATTAATTTAGAAAAATAAAGTATAATGGCAATGATAGGGATTAGTAAACTAATATTCTTTTTGTTAGAGAGAAGATACCAGAGGCTGAAAGTATCTTTAAAAAAGATTAGTTGAATGCCCCCTTAAGCTGAATAACTGAAGGTTAAGTAAGTTATTTCGTCTAATCAGCGTTAATTGATTATTAAGGGAGCTTAGTTAGCTAACCAGAGTGGAACCGCGGCCTTTCGTCTCTGAAACATAGAGATGGAAGGCTTTTTCAATTGATATTAGTGTAACTTACAATTTATAATGAATAGGATAGTTTACAATTAAAGTTTAAGACTTTAAAGTTAACTGCTTGCAAGGATTTCTCTGTTGTATAGTTTATTAATGCTAGGAGTACTCTTAGCTAAAAGAAAATATTGGAAGATTAAATATTTAATCGTAGGATACTTTGCAAGTAGTGATGGGTTTAATGTTTTAAATGTGTGGTTTTGAATTTTAATTGTCAATTGACAATTATACATTTTACATTGTACACTAAGACGGGGGCAGAGAAATTTAGTTATCTGCGAAGCATTGTAATAACAGGCTTTAATTTAGCAAATGTTTTTTATTACGGAAGGTCTAATAAGACCTGCAGAGAGAACACTATTTAGATGTAGGGGGGGCTGTGAAGATGTTTAATGAGGTTAAAAATGATATTAAGGTTATATTTGAACGTGATCCAGCGGCGAGCAATTTACTTGAAGTTTTATTAACATATTCTGGCTTGCATGCAATTATATTTCATAGACTTGCTTATCCATTGTATAAGTTTGGTTTAAGGACTATTCCTAGACTTATATCTCAAGTTAGTAGATTCTTAACTGGGATCGAGATTCATCCAGGGGCCAAGATAGGTTCAGGTCTATTTATTGATCATGGAATGGGCGTTGTAATTGGAGAGACTACAGAGATTGGGGATAATGTTACTGTTTATCAAGGGGTTACTTTAGGTGGGACAGGAAAAGAAACTGGTAAACGGCATCCTACTTTAGGAGATAATGTGATGGTTAGTGCAGGAGCTAAGATTTTAGGATCAATTGAAATTGGTAATAATGTAAAGGTAGGAGCAGGAGCAGTTGTATTGAAATCTGTGCCGGATAATTGTACAGTAGTTGGAATTCCTGGTAAGGTTGTAGTTAGGGATGGTCAAAAGATTCAGCAAGGAAAAGATCGTATTGATTTAGAGCATGGTGATCTGCCTGATCCGGTTCAAGAAATGCTAGAATCTGTGAACAGAAGAATAAGGAGACTAGAAGAGCAGAACAATAATAAAGGAAGGAGTGGAAGAGGTGACGATAAGAGTTTATAATACTTTAACAGGAAATAAAGAAGAGTTTGAATCTATAGAAGAAGGAAAGGTTAAGATCTATTCTTGCGGGCCAACCGTTTATGACTACTTTCATATTGGGAATGCTCGAGCTTTCGTTGTACCTGATATTATTAAACGTTATTTAGAATATAAAGGTTATCAGGTAACACATGTACTTAACTTTACTGATGTTGATGATAAGATGATTAAGCGGGCCAATGAAGAAGGGGTCAGTATTCAGCAGTTAGCTGACAGATTTATTGCTGCTTTTTTTGAAGATGTTACAGCATTGAACCTTAAAGAAGCGGATTTTTATCCTCGAGCGACAGAACATATTTCTGAGATGATAGAGCTGATAGAGGATTTGATTAGACAAGGCTATGCCTATCAAAGTGAAGAGGATGTTTACTTTAGAATTGAAAAGTTTGAGGAGTATGGGAAGTTATCTAAACAAAAATTAGAGGATTTAGAAGTAGGGGCAAGAGTGGATGTTAGTGATAAAAAAGAAAATCCTTTAGATTTCACTCTATGGAAAGCATCAGAAGAAGAACCGATGTGGGATAGTCCATGGGGAGCAGGCAGACCGGGTTGGCATCTTGAGTGTTCAGTAATGTCAAGGAAGTATCTTGGTGATCGATTTGATATTCATACTGGAGGGGTTGATCTAGTATTTCCTCATCATGAAAATGAGATCGCCCAAAGTGAAGCCTGTTGTGGTCAGCAAGTAGTTAATTATTGGCTCCATAATGGGTATATCAATATTGATGGAGAGAAGATGTCTAAGTCACTAGGTAATTTCTTTACAACACGAGAGATATTGAGTAAATACCCAGCTAGAGTAGTTAGATTATTTCTGATTACCAAGCATTATCGCAGTCCAATCAACTTCAGTGATCAGGAATTAGAGAATACAGCTACTGGACTGGCCAGATTAGAAAATGTTGTAGAGAAGATCAAGTATCTAGTAGAGCAAGAAGTAGTAACAGGACAATTAGATGGGGCTGAGTTAAAAGAGTTAGCAATGAAAAAGAAAGAAAAGTTTATAGCAGCTATGGATGATGACTTCAATACTGCTTTGGCAATTGGTACATTATATGAGTTGGCTAAAGAGGTCAATCGGTTTGTTAATAGTGAACAATTTGAATTAACTAAATCTGTTAAGGAGACATTAGTTGAGATTAATCAACTCTTTAAAAGATTAGGAGAAGATGTGTTAGGGATTGAATTAGCAGTTGAAGAAGGAAAAGATCAACAGTTAGTAGATTCGTTAGTAGAGTTATTATTGAATGTTAGAGAAGAAGTTAGAGAGAAGCAAGAATATCAATTAGCAGATCAAATTCGAGATCGACTTGGTGAATTAGGTATTGAAGTTAAAGATACACCACAAGGTTCACAGTGGAAATTGAGTTAGGAGGTAGAAGAGTTGTTAAAGGAGATAATTGATTTTCCAGCACGCCCTAATTTATTATCACCAGCAACTATGGCTTATATAGGTGATAGTGTTTTTGAATTGTTTATCCGGAATCTGTTATTAGAGAGAAATGCAGCTAAACCAAAGAAGTTACATCGCCAAGCAATTGAGTATGTAAATGCTACTGCTCAAGCTGAGCTACTTGAAGAGTTAAGGGAGCATTTAACTGAAGAGGAGTTAACTATTGTTCGTCGGGGGAGAAATGCTAATACTAATGTACCGAGTAATGCTGATCCGGCTGATTATCAATATAGTACTGCTTTTGAAGCTTTGCTTGGGTATTTATATTTAAAAGGAGAAGGAGGTAGATTAGTAGAATTGTTTGAATTAATTAAGGAGATATTATAGAGGAGGATTTTGATGGAAGCAAATGTAAAATTAATTAATCATACTACTGACCCAGAAAAGACAGCTGCAGCAGCAGCAAGGCTATGTTACTCTCCAGTTGGAGCCGATAAATTAGTAGAGGAAATGAGTGAAGAAGAGGCAGAGGATTTATTGCAGATTATTTTAAATAATGGTCATCTATCTACTCTAGAACATATTAAGTTTACCTTTGCTATTGAAGGTGTTTCTAGAGTTACTAGTCATCAGCTGGTTAGGCATAGAATTGCTAGTTACTGTTTAGCTGGAGATACTGAGGTATATACTGATCACGCTAATAGAAATGTTAAAGTTAGGACTATAAAAGAATTGTATGAAATGAAAAAGCAATATAGAGATATGACTCATATTAGAAGTGTTGATGAGGAAAATAATATTTTAGTTAATAATAAGATAGAAGATGTGATCAAGTGTGGCAAGAAAGAATTATTTTTAGTAGAAACCGAAGATGGTTATAGAATTAAAACTACTAAAAAACATAGGTTTTTAACCGATAATGGTTGGAAGAGATTAAAGGAAATAAATGATGGTGATTTAATATATGTTAATGGGAAACAGTTGTATAGAGATAAAGAGTGGTTAGAGAAAAAATACCACCGGGAAGAGTTAAGTCAAAAAGAGATGGCAGAATTATGTAACTGTTCTAAGCACACTATTAGAAAATGGATAAGAAAATTTGGTTTACAAAAAGAATTTGGTAGTTGGAGCAGAGGTGCTAAACCTCATGACAAAGGAAAAACTAAAGAAAATTATGAACCTTTAAAAATAGTTTCTGAAAAAATGAAAGGTAATAATAATTGTGGAGATATGACTAAAGAGAACAACCCTAATTGGAAAAGTGACAAAATAACTCAATCAGGAGGATACAGTAGAAGCAGAAGGCTACAAAAATACTCTAAAAAAGGCAAATGTATCTTATGTGGCAAAGTAACAGAGAAGACTGAATTTCACCACAAAGATGGAAATCCTAAAAATAATGAATTAGATAACTTAGAGGAATTATGTTCTACTTGTCATAAAGTAAGACACAAAGGAGAAGTAGTGAAGAAGATTAGATTAGCTAAAATTAAATCAATAAAGTATACAGGTGAAGAAATGACTTATGATATTGAAATGAAGTCACCTCACCATAATTTTATAGCTAATGGTTTTGTAGTTCACAACTCCCAACAATCACAGCGATATGTACGGGAAAAAGAACAATTTGATTATATTATCCCAGCTAAGATCTTAGAGAGTAAAGAAGCAACTCAATTATTTAAGGAGAATATGAATCAGCAACATCAGTTATATGAGCAATTGACGAATAAGTTGGTAGAAAAAGGGTATGCTGAAAAAGAGGCGATTGAAGCAGCAAGATATGTATTGCCTAATGCAACTGAAACAAAAATAGTAGTCACCATGAATGCTAGAAGTCTATTACACTTTTTTGAACTAAGATGTTGTGAGCGAGCTCAAAGGGAGATTAGGGATTTAGCTAGATTGATACTTAAGCAGGTACGAGAGGTAGCACCTCTTATCTTTGCTAAGGCTGGCCCGTTATGTGAAACTGAAAAAAGGTGTAAGGAAGGGCAGATGAGTTGTGGGAGATTAGATAAACTAAAAGAAGGTGATATTTAATGGCAAAAATTGAAGGTAGAAATCCAGTGATTGAAGCTTTAAAAGCAGGAAGAGAGATAGAAAAGATTTTGGTTTTGAAGAACGCTCAAGGAAGGTCAATTGAGCAGGTTCAGCAGTTAACTAAACAAGCAGGAGTTTATATTGAACGAGTTAGTAAAAATGACTTAACTAATTTAGCTGATTCTCATGCTCATCAAGGGGTGATTGCTTTTGCTGAGCCATTGAGTTATTGGAAGTTAGATCGATTGATTAGTCATGCTAAACAAGAAACTGACAGTCCTGTGTTGGTTTTATTAGATGAATTGAAGGATCCTCATAATTTTGGGGCAATTCTAAGGACAGCTAATGCAGCAGGAGCTCAAGGTGTAATTATTCCTAGTAGGAGATCGGTTGGCTTTTCACCAGTAGTAGCTAAAGCTTCTGCAGGGGCAGTAGAGTATTTACCTGTAGCTCAAGTAACTAATTTGGCTCGGACTATTGAACAGTTAAAAGAAGAAGGTTTTTGGATTGCTGGTGCTGATGTAGCAGGAAAACAGTTGCATTATCAAGCCGACTTAACTGGAGCATTGGGGTTGGTAATTGGCAGTGAAGGTAGTGGTTTAAGAAGGTTAGTTAGAGAGAAATGTGATTTTTTAGTTAAATTACCGATGCAAGGACAAGTAGACTCCTTAAATGCTTCAGTAGCAGCAGGGGTTTTATTGTATGAAACGGTTCGGCAACAAGAAACAGGTGAGTAGGATGTTAAATTCAAGATATTTTAGCTATTCAATATTCATTTGTAGCATAATTTTCTTTATTTTAGCTGCTACAGGATTAGCTGATGCTAATTGTGTAACTGGATTGAGGAAGTTAGCTGAATATAATGCAACTGATGTGGTTGCTACGTATACAACTTATTTTGACAAAGAAGAGATAAACCGCAATACTAATATAAAACTAGCTGCAGAAAAGTTAGATGGAGTTATGCTTGAGCCAGACCAAGTTTTTTCTTTTAATCAAGTTGTTGGCCCTAGGAGTAGGGAAAGAGGGTATAAGAAAGCACCAGAGATTATTGAAGGAGAGTTTGTAGATGGGGTAGGGGGTGGGATTTGTCAAGTGTCCTCTACCTTGTATAATACAGTCTTATTAGCAGGTTTAGAGATAGTAAGCAGAACCAATCATTCTCAGCCAGTAAGATATGTTCCCTTAGGGAGAGGAGCTACAATTTATTACGATCAAATTGATTTTAAATTTAAGAATACAAGTGATTATCCAATAATGATAGTGGTTAGAGTTCTTGCAGAGCAATTAACTGTTAGTTTGATAGGACGAGACCTTGGTAAGTTGATCGAATTAGAGACTGCAGAGCTTGAAGTATTAGAACCGGAAATAATAAAAAAAACAGATAAAAGCTTAGCAGTTGATAAGAAGAAGCTAGTCCAAGAAGGAAGAGAAGGATATAAAGTTGTTACTACAAGAATAATTAAAGAAAGAAATCGAATTCAAAAAGAAGAAGTTATTTCCGTAGATACTTATTTTCCACTGGAGCAAATTATTAAATATAATCCAGGCAATTGAAGTTAGGAAAAAGTTACAGCCTCTCTTGCTTGACTAAGAAAGATTACATAAGTTATAATAATAACTGTAATCTTGAAAGTGAAGGGTGGAGGCGATTATGGGTGAAAGGAAACCTAAAATATAGTGGGTATGACAGCTATGACAGCTATGACAATATGACAGATGATGAAATAGTCGAATGTGCCCAGAATGGTAATGCCTTAGCATTAGAGTACCTAATTTGTAAGTATAAAAATTTTGTTAAAGCAAAAGCAAGATCATATTTTTTAATTGGTGGTGACAGAGAAGATATAATCCAAGAGGGAATGATCGGTCTTTATAAAGCTATTAGAGACTATAAAGTAGAGCGATTAGCCTCTTTTCCTGCCTTTGCTGAATTGTGTATTACGCGACAAATTATAACTGCAATTAAAACAGCTACAAGACAGAAGCATCAACCGTTAAACTCTTATATTTCCTTGAATAAGCCTTTATATAGTGAAGATTCTGGTCGGACATTATTGGATATTTTAAAGGGGAGTAAGTTATCTAATCCAGAACGATTGTTTATTACCAATGAAACTTATCAAATGTTAGAAACTAATATAAAAAAAATATTGAGTGATTTAGAATTAAGTGTTTTGATTGAATATTTAAAAGGGAGGAGTTATCAAGAGATTGCTAAAACTTTAGACAGGCATGTTAAATCAGTTGATAATGCATTACAAAGAATTAAAAAGAAACTAGAACATTTTTTAGAAAAGAAAGATATATAATTTAAATCAAAGAAAAACAGAACTATTTTACTCTAAGTGTTTTAAATAGTTGTTAATCACACTTATTCTCTGAATTTAAATCTTGAACTCTAGAAATAAAAATCATATAATGTCAGTGTTGTGTCTATTATTTAATATGTTGACTTAGAAGGACTAAATTAAAAATTAATAGACAATAACTTTATTAATTTTTAATTTCTTCCTTTTAATAATGGATAAGTTTATTATAGATTAAATTTAATGCGGGAGTAGCTCAGTTGGCTAGAGCACCAGCCTTCCAAGCTGGGTGTCGCCGGTTCGAGTCCGGTTTCCCGCTCC
>NZ_JALKBX010000046.1 GCF_023227745.1 Natroniella acetigena
GAAATTTTGTCTGAACGAAGCAAAAAAGAACTAAGTCCAAGTCTAAGGTTGAGGCTGAGTAAAAGCTAAGTTCAGTTAAAAAAGGTTAGTCGAGGAAGGGTTGGTCGTTGGCCCGCTCGAAATTACCACTTCCAAAAATTAATGGTATAATACTATTAAACTTAAAAATAAGAAAGTTGAAGTGTTAAAAGCGGTGACTGGAAAGTATGAAAATAGTTAAGCCACGAGTAAAAAAAATACGAGACATTATAATATATCGTAAAAAAGTTACACATAATAATACTAATATGGTATAATAAATTAAAGGGGTGGTTATATGCTTTCTAGAATTACTTTAACTAATTTTAAATCATTTAAAAATAAGACTGAAATCGACTTATATAGAACTAGATATAAGTTTCTTGAAGATACTAATGTTGCTTCTAATGATGTATTAAAAGGTGCACTATTTTTAGGAGCAAATGCTTCGGGGAAATCTAATATCATTTTGGCAATGAAGTTATTATTGGATTTATTATTTAGAGAGAGAAATATTAATTCAGGATTATTTAAATGCCTTTTTTCTGATAATATGACTTTTTCAATTGATTATTATTTTTTAATTGCTGATGATGAAATTAAATATTCTATATCTTATGATGTCTCGAAAAATATCTTTTCTGAAAAACTATCTATAAATGAAAAGCTAACTCTGGATCGGATGGGATTGACTGCAAAATCTTATATTAATCAAACTGAAGGAGTAGTTTATGATGAAAATGATATCGATAGAGATACACTCTTTTTGAGGACTTTATATTTTAATACAAAATTTGCTGGAAATGATACTTTAAAGTCATGGTTTGAATTTCTACAGAATTCTGTATATATTAATTCATTTGATAAAAAAGTTATCTCATATGGTAAGAATGATTTGAATCTTTTAGATTATTTAGAGAGGAAAGGAACAGATGAGATTAATGATTTTTTTCTTAAACGCAATTTTAATCAAAGTATTAATTATTCTAATGAAGATGAAAATAATAAATTTAAGATTTTAACTGAAGGTAAAGAAAAGACCATTTTTTTTAAAAGAAAAGGAATAGAATGTCCAATACCATATAGTGAAGAATCACTTGGTAATAGAACTTTATTAAACTTTCTTCCTGCTATTTTACATCTCACTAGCGAAGATGGAATGCTTATTATTGATGAGTTTTCCAGTGGGTTTCATAATGAATTAGAGGAGTTACTTGTTAAGTATTTTATGAATTCTGCAAATTTGTCGCAGATAATCTTTGTATCTCATTCTACTAATTTAGCTACAACATCATTACTAAGACCTGATCAAATATATTCTGTCAATTTTGCTGATGGTGAAGGTAGTTGGGTAAAGAGATTTTCAGATGAGCAACCTAGGATGGCACAAAACATGGAAAAGATGTATCTAAGTGGAGTATTTGAGGGGCTACCGGAATATGATGAGAATTAATAAAGATAAAAGCATTGGAAGGGTTTTATTCATAGTTGAAGGTGGCAGGACTGAATTTAACCTACTGAAAAAAGTTTTTTGTGATATTTTAAATTATGATTATATTGAAAGAAGAAGAGGAGATGATGATTTTTTTGAAAGATTTCAAAATAAGGAGAGAAGTACTTCTAAAGTAGCAGTTATTAATTCTAAAGAATCACATATCTCTTATATTGGTACTAATGAAGATGAGTATTTAGATGAACTATTTGCTATACTTGTTAGTGAATATAATTTTCCTGTAGATAGAGCAGCTATATTCTATTTATTTGATAGAGACCCTTTATCAAATACTAGAGATTTAGTTGAAAAGTTAGTCAATGGACTTCAAGATCCTTATGAAAATGAAGAGTTAAGAGGGGGGTTGTTGCTTTTAAGTTATCCTGCTGTTGAGAGCTATATTATTTCAAGTTTTAAGGAAGATGCTCACTTTTTAAACTTCGAACTAGGTTCTGAAGCTAAGAACTTTAATAATGCTAATAGCTATATGCTTAATAATTTAAGTTCTAAAACAATTATAAAAGCTACAAATGAATTAATGAAGTATTTGAAAGTTGAGAAGATAGATTTTGATATTGATAATTTTTCTAAAGCAAATATTGAAATTTTTAATAAACAGGAAGAGTTTTATAGAAAAAATTCTAAGTATAAAGTTTTGAGTTTGCTATCAGTTGTTTTTATCTATTTAGGGATTATAGAGGTTGAGTAAAAGCTAGATATTTTTTAAAAAATTAATATTTCCCAAGTGCGTGATTTTAAATGCTAGGTTAGCTACGAAACAACATGAATAAGAAAAGCTAAATTCAGTAAAAAAAGGTTAGTCGAGGCAGGGCTGTTCTTTGGCCCGCTCGAAATTGCCTTTGAAGTTTGCTGATATAAAGTTGAATTTTATATCAATATCCTGTAACTTTTGATAGTACGGATAATATGATGCTCCATGCCTGATCTTATTCTATTTCAAGTTTTTTAAGTTCTTAATTGGAAGAAATTTTGTTTGAACGAAGCAAAAAAGCAGTAAAATTTAAGTTTTTGCAAGGTTTAATAATAAAGTAGTAATTCAGCAGGTAGCAGATATCTTACTGCTGAGTGAGTTTTAATTTCTTCTTGATCTTTTGGTTACTTTTATATCAAGATAAAAGTAACAGGGAAGAAAGTTTGATTTTTAAACTTTTCCCTAAACTTGGTTTTGAGCTAGAATTGTAAATTTAAAAAATTGATACTTCCAAAAATCAGTGGTATAATACTAACATAATACAAGCAAAATAAATAATATATATTAAACTACGGAATGAAACTTAGTTATCTGCAAAACACTGTAGTGATAGACTTAAATTTAGCAAATGGTTTTTATTACGGAGAGTCTAATAAGACTTGTAGGGAGAGCACTAATATTATACAAGGGGGAAAATAATGGATAATTTAAAGACAAGAAGATTAGCAGAATTAGGACTAGCACTTGCATTAGCAGTAATTCTAAACTTTTTTAAGATCTATCAGATGCCACAGGGTGGCTCCATTTCTTTGGAGATGCTCCCTATTATCTTTATTGCTCTACGTTGGGGTGCAAAAGATGGATTTTTATTGGGAGTTGCCTATGGTATCTTACAAGTTTTATTAGGAGGGTTTGTAGTTCATTGGGCACAGTTGATTTTAGATTATCCTCTTGCTTTTGGTCTGTTAGGGCTTGGAGGAATAGTTGGGAAGTTCTTTAAAAAAGATTTATTGTTAATTGTAAGTAGTGCTTTAATTGGGGGAACTCTTAGATTTTTGGCTCATTTTTTAGCTGGAGCTATCTTTTTTGCTGATTATGCTCCACAAGGACAGAATATCTGGATCTATTCTTTTGTATATAATGTAAGTTATATATTACCTGAAATAATTATCACAGTTGTTATTATGCTTCATTATCGCTTTATTATTAAAAGATATAGATCTACTGAATCAGTGAGAGTAGGTTAATTATGCTTAGATATTGAAAAGAGAGAAGAAATAAGCTAAAAGTAGGCCGTTTGGTCTACTTTTTCTTTTTTATATATTGTAAGAAGAGGTAGTTTGTGCTATAATAATAATAATTACTAATATCAGCGAGTTAGATATTGATTTTAAGGAGGGGAAAAAATGAAGATTCAAACTAAGTTGTTAGTTTACATATTGGCTGCTTTATTACTATTCTTTTCTACTAGTATCGGAATAATCATATTTACGACTAAAAATATGGCTGTAGAAGAAGCAACTAATTTGGCAATGGCTGAGTCAAGAGAGTATGCAAAGATTATTGAAAATGAAATAGAGAAGGGCTTTAACATATTAAATATATTAGCAAAAACAGATGATATAAAAAAAGGGAGAATAGATAAAAGTATAGTTGAAGATATATTAGAAGATGATCTCTTTGATAATTTCTGGGTAGATACTGAAGATGATCTATTTACAGAAAAGCGAATATCAGAACCTTATAAGGATAATCAGGGTAACTACATATCTTCTTTAATAGTTCCTTTGAAAGAAGGTAATGAAGTCGTTGGAAATGTAGGGATTGATATAAACTTTGAGCAGCTGCAAAGAATAATCGATAGCTTTGATATTTTCGAAACCGGTTTTGGAAGATTGCTTTCAAATAAAGGGATTGTTGTAGCACATCCTAATGAAGATAGAAGATGGGATATATCAGGTGATTTCAGAGGGGAGAATGAGCAGCTTTATAGAGAAGTTGTTGCAGAAGGGAAGCATTTTTATGATGATGCTTTCTCAGTTGCACTAGATGATAATGTATTTAAAAGTTTTGCTCCAGTTAATCTAGGGCCAACGGAAACACCTTGGAGCTTTGGAGTTGTTGCCCCTCATGAAGAGATGTTTGCCCAGATAACTTCTCTTACTAAAAGAATAGTTGTTATAAGTGTGATCGCTTTTATATTAATTAGTATTGTAATTTTGATGGTAACTAAGCCACTCGTTAATAAGATTAAAGAGGTAAAAGATTATGCTTTAGTTATAGCTGATGGTGATTTTAGTCTTAATATTGCAGATGATTTAGTACAAAGAGAAGATGAGTTAGGAGACTTGGCGAATGCCTTTAAAAAAATACAGAATAATTTAAGAACTGTTATAGAGAATATTTCTAATGTTACAGAGAACTTGGCCTCGTATAGTCAGCAGTTATCAGCATCAGCACAAGAAGGAAACGCTACTATAGAGACGACTAATAACTTGACAGAAAATATGGTCTCTAGTATTCAAGATATTTCGGCCAGTGCAGAAGAGGTGGCCAGTTTTTCAAATGAAGCTAATCAAGAGGTACAGGCAGGAAATAAGAATATAAATAATACGGTAAGTAGTATCAAAGAAATAAGTAATTCTATCTTTGAAGCTACTGAAATAATTAAGAATTTAGATAAAAATACAGATGAAATTGGAGAAATTATAGATTTGATTAAAAACATAGCAGACCAGACCAACCTTTTAGCCTTAAATGCTTCTATTGAAGCAGCAAGAGCGGGAGAACATGGCCGTGGATTTACGGTGGTAGCAGAGGAGATAAGGCAGTTAGCTGAGGAGACTGGTGTAGCTACGGAGAGAATTAGTGATTTGATTAATAAGACTCAGAATCAATCTAAGAAGGGCTTAAAGGCAATAAAAGAGGTTGAAGCCGAATCCAAAAAAGGAAGAGAGATTGTAGAGAAGACTGGGGATGTCTTTACAGGGATCAGTAATTCTATCGAGGAAGTTTCAGCTCAAATAGAACAGACTGCATATTCTACTAATGATCTAGTCGAATATAGTGATGAAATAAATACCGCAACAGAAGACATTAATAGTATCTCTACTGAAATAACTAAATCATCACAAGAGCTAGCAGAAATGGCTCAAGATCTCCAAGTTTTAGTAGAACAATTTAAAGTTTAATAAAGTGTAAACTGTACAATTATGTGTCAGTGTATGTAATTCGTGTCAGTAAAAAATCAAATTTCAAAACCCTATGTCTACAGGGGTTAAAGGGTTTGATTTTGACAGACTATAGACACAGACACTGACACATTATATCAATATTCTGCAACTTTTGATAGTAAGGATAATATGATGTATGTAAGGTCAGGTCTTGATGCCTGATCTTGTTGTATTTCAGGATTTTTTAAGCTCTTAATTGGAAGAAATTCTGTTTGAACGAAGCAAAAAAGGACTAAGTCCAAGTCTAAGGTTGAGGCTGAGTAAAACCACTTCTCTCTTTTATCCTTCTCAAATTTAGGATATAATAACAAAAAGGGGGTATTAGAATGGGCTTAGAAGAAGCTAAATTACAAGAATTAAAAGAAATATTTAAATCTTACTCTAACCTTAAAGCTACTTACCTTTTTGGCTCTTATGCAATTGATCAAGAAAATGACTCAAGTGATCTAGACTTTGGTATTTTATTAGATCAAGATTATAATAAACAGATCAAACTTGATATCCTAACTAAGCTAGCTGAAAAAGGTTATTGTGATATAGATTTAGTTTTATTAAATGAAGCTGATATCTTAACTAGTTATGAAGTCGTTAAACATAATCAAATAATTTATAACAGAGATGATTTTGATCCAAATAGTTACTTTTCTTTGAGTGTCAGAAGATATCTTGATTTCAAGCCATTTCTTAAAGTACAACGAGAATATCTAAAGGAGCAGATAATCAATGGTTAAGCGAGAGATAATTCAAAAAAGAGTCAGTAAGGTTAATGAGTATTTAGATTTCTTGCGTGAAATAAAGCAGGATTATAGTTTAGAAGAATTTAAAAGCAATCCAATGGTCTATGGCAGTACAGAGAGATTTCTGCACTTAACAATTGAAGCATTAATAGACATCGGAAATCATCTCATTGCTGATCAGGGCTTAGGAAGAGTTGAAGCTTATAGCGACATCCCAAAGATTCTTTACCAGAATAATTACCTAGATCAAGATTTAAAGGATATATTTATCAAGATAGTTGGCTTCAGGAATGTTTTAGTTCACGATTATATGGAAGTAGATTTAGACATTGTTCATTCTGTTGTTAATGATAATCTTGAAGACTTGGTAGATATACTCAAAGAGTTTGCATGTTTTTTATAAAAGAGGTCAGCTTTGAAATTTGAAGTTGCTAAAAAAGGTAGAGTGCTTTTTGAAAGGGAAGATGATTTTTTCTTTTAAGAAACCCTCAAATAAGATATAATGATCTTAATGGGTTTAAAAAGAAAGGGTGTAATGGATGTCAGTACTGAAACAGCTTAGAAGAAATGTTTCAACTAAAATCTATAATAGAGGGAAAAATTATTATCAAGCCGGTAGGATTAGAGACTATGATTATCAGATTATAAGTGATCAGCAATTAAAAATTAAAGCAGAGGTATCAGGCACTAAAATCTATCAGGTCAATATAGAGATTAACTTAAAAAACAAGAAGGTTTATCCAGAGGGCCAATGCAACTGTCCCTATGATTGGGGGCCAATCTGTAAGCACGAAATAGCAGTTTTATATAAATTTTTAGAAGAAGATTATCCTACTCTTGATTTTGATCGCTTAACAGAGGTTTACTATGACAAACTAGTAGGCTTGAGCCAGAAGGTCAGAACTAAAGAGACAGCATCTCTACAATTTGTAGTCAAGGGCTTACTGACCAGCTCAATGGTTAATTTTAAGTTAGTTTTACAGTCTGAAGAATTAGGAGTCGCTGAATTAGAAAGTATTATCTCTTATATTCAAGACCCTTACTATTCAACTTTAGACTCTTTTAAAGATAGACTAACAACCAAAGACTTAGCACAGATCAACTATCTAGCTCAAGTTGAAACAAAAGGCAGTCAGACTGAGGGGGCACTTCTCTTCCCTAAAGATGAGGCCAACTTTAATTTTTTATTGGGCTTGATAGAAGATAGTCAAGTCTATCTAGCAGAAAGTGATCAACTAGCTGAGGTAGGTCAATTATTATATCCCAAGCTAATCATGACTGGAGATCTAAGCAAAGTTAAGATTAAGATTAAGGACAGTAACTATCTGACTTATCAAGGTAATGGAATCAGTTGGACGGTTCAAGAGGCTAAAGTACATCCTGTAGAGATGGAAACTATCAATGATGTACCTGCTCAGATACCGATCCCTGAAGAGAAGCAAGGGCAGTTTATCTTTGAGATTTTACCTTCATTGCAGCAGAATTTAAATTTAGAGGTTGCTCAAAATCTAGAGGGTTACGAATTGATTGAGAAAGAGCCACAGATAAGCTTGAAGCTTGATTATCAAGAGCAGACTATCATCTGCTACTCAGAGGTCAAGATTGATCAAGAGGTTTATCAAAATACCGACATTATAGGGTTTGATTATGATGCTAAGCATTATCAGCAAGATCAGCAAGATCCTAAAGTCTGGTCAGCGTGGAATACAACAAAGATTAAGCAGTTTTTGAACTTTCTAGAGGAGTATGAGTTTCATCTCCAACCTGATTGCTTCAGTATTAAAGATCAGACTAACCAACAAAGATTTATTAGTGAGGGAGTAGTTGATTTAGCTAAAGAGTGGGAGGTAGAGACCACTCCTACCTTTGAAGAGTTAGAGGTGATCCCTTATCAGCTTGAACCAGTAATTGAATTTGTTGAAGAAGATGATGATAATATTAATTGGTTTGAGTTTAATATTACATACAATATCGGTGGAGAAAGCTATACTAAAGCAGAGTTAGAGGAGCTGTTAAAGTATAATCAACAGGGCGAGGGTTATCTGCAATTAGATAATAAGTATTATCTGATCGAAGAAGATAACCAACAGCAGGTCGAGCAGATGATTGCTCAAGCTGACAAACAGGAAGATGGTAGCTATCGGAGCAACTACTATCAACTCTTATACTATCGTAATCTAGTTCAAGAAGCAGGGATTAGCTTTACAGGTAATCAGGTTTATGATCAGTTGAATCGGGATATTACCCAGGATAACTTAGTTCAGGAGGTGGAGATTCCGACAGAGGTTGAAGATACCTTACGGGATTATCAAAAGCAGGGCTATTATTGGTTGAAATTCTTAGCCAAATATCATTTCGGTGGGATTTTAGCAGATGATATGGGTTTAGGTAAGAGCTTACAGACTCTGACCCTGCTTAAGAGTATGGAAGATAACCAACCTGCTTTAATTATCTGTCCACGAACTTTAATCTATAATTGGGGAGTTGAGGTCGATAAGTTCTTTTCAGATCTTGATTACTTGGTCTATTATGGTACTCCCCAAGAGCGGGCAGAGATGCGAAAAGATTTTAGTAAGTATCAGTTAATAATTACCTCTTATTCGATCATCAGCCGTGATTATTTAGAGTTAGAGGACTTTAAATTCTCCCAGCTTATCTTAGATGAGGCCCACTATATCAAAAATAGAACTACCAAACGGGCCAAAGGTGTCAAAGAGATTAAAGCAGAGTATAGGTTGGCTTTGACAGGGACTCCTTTAGAGAATTCCTTAGAAGAGCTATGGTCTATCTTTGATTTTATCATGCCAGGGTATTTAGATAACTATAGTCAATTTAGAAAGAATTATCTCAATCCAATTACTAAGGATCAAGATGAGGCAAAGCTTGTAGAATTAAAGAATAGGATTGCTCCTTTTATCCTCAGGAGAAGGAAAGAAGAGGTCTTAGCTGACTTGCCAGATAAGTTGATCAATATCCATCCAGTCGAGATGACTAAGGTGCAAGAGGATAGCTATCGGATGATCTTAGAGCAGGTCAAGACCGATTTAACAGCCCAGATTGAAGAGCGGGGATTTAATAGATCACGGATTAATATCTTAGCTGCTTTGACCAAGCTACGCCAGATCTGTAATCATCCTCGCTTGATCCTAGAAGAGAGTGAGCAGCAATTAAGCTCTGCTAAGTTAGATGCATTATTAGAAATAGTCCAAACTGCCATTGCTGGAGGGCATAAGATAGTTGTCTTCAGCCAATTTGTGAAGATGCTGAAGATAATCAGACAGGAGTTTGAAAGACAAGAAATACCTTTCACCTATTTGGATGGTAGTACTAGAAATAGAATGGAACGGGTTGAGAAATTTAATAATGATGATCAATTAAAGGTCTTTTTAATCAGCTTAAAGGCAGGAGGAACTGGTTTGAATTTAACCTCTGCTAATATCGTAATTCATGTTGATCCCTGGTGGAATCCGATGGTCGAACGGCAGGCTACAGATCGAACCCATAGGATTGGTCAAACTGAGCAGGTAACTGTCTATAAATTAATCACAACTGGAACGGTTGAGGAGAAGATGTTAAAGCTCCAACAAAGAAAGCAGGATATCTTTGAGAGTGTAATTGAGAAGAATAGTAGTCCAGTGCAGAGTATTAGTTGGGAGGATATTCAAGAGCTGTTGGAGTATAATTGAGTTGACAGTGTACAGTGATATTTAGTGGCAAAGTGCCACTTTATATCACCATTCTATAACAAGGGGGTATTGGATGGAATGGGTTTGGAAGAAGCTAAATTACAAGAATTAAGAGAAATATCTAAATCTTACCTCACCTTGAGATTGCTAAAAAAGTAGATTGTTTTTTACAGTTTCAATTATACGCCTCGCAAGTCTTTGCTGATACTAAGCATTTAAGAGAGAGGAGCTGACAGATGAAGATTAAAAAATTAATTACTCAATATCGAGATTATATAGTCGATTTAAGGCGTGATTTTCATATGTATCCTGAGACCAGTTGGAATGAAAAGAAGACCAGTCAACGGATTCAAGAAGAGTTGGACCAATTAGGAATTCCGTACCAAGTGGTTGCAGAGACAGGAGTAGTAGCAACGATTAAAGGACAAAATAATGAGCGAGTAGTAGCCTTAAGGGCAGATATAGATGCCTTAGAGATTGATGAAGCCACTGATATTTCTTATAAATCGAAGTATGAGGGCGTAATGCATGCCTGTGGTCATGATGGTCATACTGCTATGTTATTGGGAGCTGCTCGGGCATTAAATGAAGTCAAAGAGGATTTAACTGGAACCGTAAAATTATTCTTCCAACCGGCGGAAGAAGTGGTTCAAGGGGCTGAGAAGCTACTCGAAACAGGAGCTATGGATGATGTCGATAATGTCTTTGGGATTCATCTCTGGGCCGATCTTGATTGTGGCTCGATCTCTGTTGAAGCAGGGCCAAGGATGGCTTCAGCCGATCTATTTGAGATTACAGTTACGGGTAAAGGAGGACATGGTTCTCTACCTCATCAGGGTGTAGATGCCACAGTAGTAGCTTCTGCTATAGTAATGGATCTACAATCGATTGTCAGTCGTGAGATAACCCCTCTAGAGTCAGCAGTAGTTAGTGTAGGTAAACTGACCTCAGGGACAAGGTTCAATGTACTCTCTAATAAAGCAGTACTTGAGGGTACTACGAGAGCCTTTAATAAAGAGATTAGAAAGGAATTTCCTGAGATAATTGAACGGATTGCTCAATCGACTGCAGCAAGCTATCGAGCTCAAGCTGAAGTTGACTATACCTATGGTACTCCACCTGTCATCAATGATCCAGCAGCAGCTGAGTTAGCAGGTGAAGTTGTAATAGAGATCTTGGATCAAGATGCTTTGGTCGAGATGGAGAAGGTAACTGGTGGGGAAGACTTTGCTAAGTATTTGGCCCATGCCCCTGGTGTTTTAGCTTTTGTAGGTGCTAAACCAGAAGATGCTTACCCTCATCATCATCAACGGTTTAATATTAATGAAGAGGCATTGGAGATTGGTGCTACACTCTATGCCCAGTATGCACTAAATTTTTTGCAATCTAATTAATCAATTGTCAATTTTGTATATTGTAAATTGAAGTTACGCTTTATATCAATATAGTTGACTTTTAATTATTCAATATTCAGTATTAAATATTAAATGCTTTTAACGAGGGGGGGAGAAAAAATGAAAAAAATAGACTTACACCTACATACGACAGCATCAGATGGCACCTTAACGCCTAAAGAATTGGTTGCAGCAGCTAAAGAAAAGAGTTTAGCTGCAATTGCGATCACTGATCATGATAGTATCAGTGGAATTGAGGAAGCTTTACAAACAGGAGCGAAGCTAGGAGTAGAAGTAATCCCAGGGATAGAGTTGACGACCTATTATAAGGATGAACGGGTTGATATCTTAGGTTATTATATTGATCGAGAAAATGAAGCTTTATTAGAGATTTTAGAGAAGCTCCAGACTGCCCGCAAAAGTCGGGCCAAGGAGATGATTAGCAAACTTGCTAATTTAGGGATCGAAGTTGATTATCAGAAGTTACAACAGTTAGCTGGGGAAGAAGGGATCGGTCGACCACACTTGGCCCAGCTGTTGGTTGATCAGGGGCATGTAGCCACCAAACAAGAGGCTTTTGATCAATATCTAGCAGATGGCGGGCCAGCTTATGTAGATAAGTATCAGCTTCAGCCAGAGGAAGCAATTGAGTTGATCACTACAGCAGGTGGGGTGGCGGTGTTGGCCCATCCAGGGGTTATCTCTGAGGTGGAGATTGTTGAAGAGTTAGTGCAGTTATCTAATTTATCAGGAATAGAAGCTTATTATCCTCAGCATAGTCCAGAACAGCTCAGTTATTATCTGCGCTTAGCAACTAAAGAGGATTTAATTATTACTGGTGGTTCTGATTGTCACGGGCCAACAGCTGACGGGAAGTGGTTACTAGGCACGTTGGATATATCGGTTGAATTATTGTCTCCTTTAAAGAGATAGTTAAGCTATAAACTGAAGCTGTATTACAATATTGTGGCACTTTTAGTGCCACAATATTGAGTTGACAGTGTACAGTGAACAGTTTACAGTTAAGATCAAAATCTTAAAAAAATTAAGACCTCTGAAATGTCTTATGTTCGCAGGTTTAGAGTGATTTTGATTTAAGTTTTTAATGGTTTTAACTGTCAACCGTCCCTACAGGTCTTTGTCAAGACCTTTCGTGAAAACCATAGAAACCATATCAACTGTAAACTGTACACTGATATATAGTGGCAAAGTGCCACTATATATCAATTAAATAAAGTTACGCTTTAAATCAATTTCTTCTCACAAAACCATCACAATTATAATTTAAACTATTATTGAATAATGAGTAGTTATAGTAGGATTGAATCTAACTGAGATGATTAATTAATTGTAGGGGGAATTGCTAAATGATTAAATTTAACAACAAGCTTCTTCTAGTCGTACTAGTTATTGTCGTTGGATTGGTGGTAGTAGGTTGTAAAGATGGTGAAGATGTTGATCTCAGTGAAGAGGATCTGCAAGAACAGATTGTGGAAGAGGAATCAATCGAGGATCAAGATTTGGCAGACGAGACTGAAGTAATAGAGCAAGAGGAAGAAGTAGATGATGATTCAGATTTTGAACCAACAGGTGAGTTGGGGCTGATCGGTTATCTAGATTTGGCCCGGATTTATGAAGCATATCCGCAGATAGAAGAAATAGAGTTGGAAATGCAAGCAGAAATAGAGGCATTAGAAGAAGAGTTTTACCAACAGGTGTCAGAGTTAGGTGAAGATGAGCAAGAAAAAGCTCAACAGTTACAACAAGAGGTACAACAAGAAATTTTTGCTTTGCAACAAGAGCAAGAAGAGAAGTTAGAAGCAACTATCGACCCTATCTTAACTGAAGTTAGAGAAGAGTTAGGATTAGAAATAATCATTACTGAAGAAGGGGTCGTTGCAGGAACCCAGGATATTACTGAAAATATAATAGATCGTTTGAAAACATACTAAGCTCAACCTCCTAGAAAGCACTCTTCTATCGTAAGATAGAGGGGTGTTTTTTTGTTTGTGATTAGAAATTATAGCTTAATTACAATATTGTGGCACTTTGTGACACATAATTGAATTGACAGTTTACGGTTTACAGTTTACAGTTAAGATCAAAATATTAAGATCTTAAAACCCATGAAAAGACTTAAAATTATAGGTTTAGAGTGGTTTTGATTTTAAGGTCTTTAACTGTCAACCGTCAACTGTAAACTGTACACTGATATAAAGTGGCAAAGTGCCACTTTATATCAATAATTTGTAATATGAATAATAGTCTGTTATAATCAAACCCTAAAGTATTTAAAACATATAGTTTTAGTAGGGATTGTTTGCTATAAACATAATAAAACAAGGTTAAGAATAATAATTAAGGGTGAGCTGGGTTGAATTAAGTTGGAATGCAGATTTTAATAGCAATTTTGAGTACTCTTAGCTAAAAGGAAATATTAGAAGAGTGAACATCTAGTCTCAGGATACTTTGCAGATATTGAGGGTTTTAGTGTGTTGATTGTGTGAATTTGAATTCTAATTGTCAATTGTACATTGTAAATTGTACACTAAGACGGGGGTGTAGAGAAATTTAGTTGTCTGCGAAGTATTGTAATGACAGGCTTTAATTTAGCAAATGGTTTTTATTACGGAAAGTCTAAGAAGACTTGTAGGGAGAGCGTTAATTTTTTGTAAGGAGGGAGTTAATCTGTTTGGTTATAACAGTAAATTTTTAAATTTTAGTTTTAAATTAATTTTTATTTTGTTGTTAGTTTTAATTATATCTTTTGTCAGCCAGCCTACTATAGCTAATGCGACAGACTATCAAGAAGAACTGGTCTCTATAGTAACTTTTAATACCAATATAGCTATAGTTCTAACATTAATAATGTTAGTTTTAATTTTATTTATTTGGGAACCACTGCCAATCGGTATGATAGCTTTATCAGTTCCGGTACTTCTTGTGGTCTTAAGCCCGTGGACTAAGATTTCTACTGAGCAAGCTTTATCAGGATTTAGTAATAATGCTACAATTGCTGTGATGGCTATGTTTGTCTTGAGTAAAGGAATTCAAAATAGTGGTATTGTACAACTTCTTGGTAGTAAAATAGAACAGCTTACTCAAGGTAATGAAAGAGCACAAGTGGGAGTAATCTCTATTTTGACCGGGGTTGTTGCCAGTGCTATTAACAATACTCCTGTAGTAGCTGCTTTTATTCCTATGGTAACCAATCTTGCTCGTAGAACTAAGGTATCACCATCAAAGCTGTTAATCCCTTTGTCTTATGCATCTATGTTTGGAGGTACTATGACTCTTTTGGGGACGTCTACTAATATTTTGGCCAGTGATATATGTGCTCGGTTGATTGGTCATCCCTTTAGTATGTTTGAATTTACTAAATTAGGAATAGTAGTATTTGCAGTAGGATTATTTTATTTAATTACAATAGGTTATCATTTGATTCCAGCTCGAATTATCTATGAGAATGATTTAGTTAAAGAATATGAGATGAAAGATTTTTTGACTAAAGTTGAAATTAAAGATAATTCTTCATTGCTTGGTCAAAATATAGGAGAACTTGTAAAGCATATAAAGAAGGATTTAGATATTTTACGCCTAATCCGCGGGGGAGAAGAGTTTATGAAGCCATTAGATATTAAGACAATTCGTAATGGCGACCGCTTGATTATTAAAGCTGATAAGGAGACTTTACTGGATTTTATCAAGGAAAAAGGTATAGAGATCTTATCAGACTCTCAAATTACTCAACAAGAATTGGAATCTCTAGATAAAGGACAAGAAGTTATAGAAGTAGTTGTGCCCGATCATTCTTTTTTAGCAGAGCAAAATGTTAAAGAGGTTAATTTTCTTGAACGTTATGATGCCAGCTTAATTGGAATTAGGCATGGAGAAGGGCTAGAACATAGAAATTTAAAGGAGTTTACTTTTTCACCTGGTGATGTATTACTTTTGTTGGTTACTGAAAAAACATTGGAGCGATTAAAAGATAATAACAACTTCATTGTTGGAGAAGTAGAATTGAAAAATTTTGATTATCAGCCTACTAAAATCGTTACTTCTTTAGGGATTGTAGGATCTGTAATTGGGTTGGCTGCATTGAATATAATGCCGATTTCAATTGCTGCTCTAGGTGGAATAATAGCTATGGTATTAACTAATACTGTAAAGTCTAATGAAGTTTATGACATAATAGATTGGGAAGTCATCTTTTTATTAGCAGGATTGATTCCTTTAGGGGTAGCTATTGAAGAGACTGGGACAGCTCAGTATATGGCTTCCCAATTGATAAAACTTACAGGTTCCTTTCCTTTGATTATAATCCTAGGGGTCTTTTATTTATTTACTGCAATATTGACTAGCGTTATTAGTAATAATGCCAGTGTAGTCTTAATGATTCCCGTAGCAGTAGGAGCAGCTAATCAGTTAGGAGCAAATCCATTTGCATTCATTTTAGCAGTAACATTTGCTGCTAGTGCTTCTTTTTTAACCCCTGTAGGCTATCAGACAAATTTAATGGTTTATGGCCCTGGAGGGTATAAATTTCGTGATTTTATACTAGTAGGAGCCCCATTACAGCTACTATTATCTATTGTAGTTCCTATCTTTATTTTCTTGTTTTGGGGTATTTAATTTAGCTGTGCATTGATATTTAGCGGCAAAGTGCTGCTAAATATCAATGCTATCATAATTTTATTTAAAGTTTAGCTTAAGATTCATGGTTATTTTTTTAATTTTCATAATATTTTTACATATTAAATAGACTTGCATTTTATAAGGAAATATACTATACTAATAATAGTAATTATTACTGATTAAGAAATGATGGATAGAAAAGGCAGGAATTTAAAACTATTTTTTGAAATTGAGATTGAATTTTCTAGTAAAATGTAGTATATTATCAGTATTGATTATTAATTTTGAATACTCTCAGCTAAAAGAAACTATTGTAAGACAAAATATTTAGTCGTAGGATGCTTTGCAACTATTGATGGTCTAAGGGTTTGTGGTTTTATGATTTTGAATTTTAATTGTCAATTATCAATTGTCAATTGTCAATTAGACGGGGGTGCAGGGAAACTTAGTTATCTGCAAAGCACTGTAGTGATAGACTTAAATTTAGCTGAGAGAGTATAATTTTGTAAAAGGGGAGGGTATTGTGATTGAAATTAGAGAAGTCTATAAGTGTCAAGACTGTACCCTTGTAGCAGCATTTAATCTTCTTAAAGAGGATGTAGTGGCAGTTAGAGGGTTTTGTAATTTGCATGGATTATGGGTTTGAAATCAATAAAAAGAGGAATTATAACTAATGAGGAGGAATAAAAATGAGTGAATTAAAAGGTACTAAGACTGAAAAGAATTTATGGGAGGCATTTGCAGGTGAATCACAGGCAAGAAATATGTATACTTACTTTGCTTCTGTAGCTAAGAAGGAAGGATATAACCAGATTGCTGAGTTGTTTTCAAAGACTGCTCATAATGAGATGGCTCACGCTAAGCTCCATCTTAAGCAGTTAGCAGGTATTGGTGATACAGCTGAAAACTTAAAAGCTGCTGCTGAGGGTGAAAATGATGAGTGGACTGATATGTATCCTCGAATGGCTGAGGAAGCAAGAGAAGAAGGTTTTGATAAGATTGCTAAGATGTTTGAAGGTATTGCTAAAATTGAAAAAGAGCATGAAAAGCGTTATAAGAAGCTATTGGAGAGTGTTGAAGAAGGTACTGTATTTGAAAAAGGTGAAGAAGTAAAGTGGGAGTGTAGAAACTGTGGTCATATTGCAGAAACTGAACAGGCACCTGAAGTATGCCCAGTCTGTGTCCATCCAAAATCCTTTTTTGAGCTAGAAGCTGAAAATTATTAAACTTACTCTAAGCGGGCCAATAATTGGTCCGCTTTATTCTTAAGTTAAAAAAAGAGTCTTCTCAGCTAAAAGAAAAGATTAGAAAGCCAAAGAAGTAGTCAGTTTTTAGCCCCTAGATATTGACTTTTTAGTATTTTGATTGTGTGGTTTTGAATTTAATTGTCAACTGTACATTGTCAATTGTACACTAAGACGGGGGTGCAGAGAAATTTAGTTATCCGCGAAGCATTGTAATAATAGGCTTTAATTTCGCTAAGAGCACTAAAAAAGTCAAAGGAGGAGAATGATGAGTTTAAAAAGAATAACCATATTAACCGTTTTTCTATTATTATTTTCTCTGACAAGCCAAGTTGGTTATGCCGCTGAATTAAGGGTCTCGGGAGCAAGTACAATTCAACCAATTTTAGAAGAAGTTGCTCAACTTTATCAAAAAGAGCATGGGTTTGAGATTATAGTCCAAGGGGGAGGAAGTAGTTTAGGAGTAGATAATACAACTTCAGGCGAATCTGATATCGGAGCAGTCTCTCGTTCATTGACTGAAGAAGAAAAAGAAGAGGTAGAGTACATAACAATCGGTTTGGATGCCTTGGCTGTAATTATCAATAGTCAGAATGGGATTGAAGAAATTAATAAGCAGCAACTGATTGATATCTATACAGAAAGAATAACAGACTGGGCAGAGTTTGGATTAGAGAGTAGGGATATAGTCTTAATCTCTAAAATGACTGGAAGAAGTACTTTAGATCTCTTTGAAGGCTATACAGATTTAGAGAGTCCTAGTAGGAAAGGAGCATCTGCTAGCCAAAGAATCTCGGAGCAAGCCCATGAAATAGGCTCTAATTTAGAGATGATTACAGTTGTTGGCGGTATCCCTAACTCAATTGGTTATGTCTCTTTAGGAACTGCATCAGTCTTACAACAACAAGGAGCACCAATTAAGATATTGCCTTTAGATGGAGTTGATTATACTGAGAGGAATATAGTTAGAGGTGATTATCCAATAATTAGAGAGTTGAATCTTGTTTATCAGACAAAGACGGATGAGATAGCCGACTTTATAGAGTTTCTTATGTCAGATATAGGAAGAGAGATAATTGAAGATGAAGGATTTATCTTTGCTGAGGAGGAATGAAAATGAAATTAAGAAGTAAGATAGGTCTACCTGTAATTATAATTACCTTGCTTGCAATTTTGGTCTTTGGGGTCAATTATTATTATCTCAATCATCATTTTGAAGATATAGAAGAAAGAAAGGAAGAAGTAGCCAGCTTAGAAGCTGACTTAAAGATCAAGATCAAAGAGATTATAATCTCTTTACAGAATGGAATTATGACTGATGATCAAAGCTACTCAATACAAACAGCACAAACTTCATTACAGGTCTATGATCTATTAGAGAGATTAGAAGGTGATTATCCTAAGTTAACTGAGACAATTAGGGATGATTATACAGAGTTTTATGCTGAATTGTCCTCAATTTATGCCCTCTTTTTGGAGAATAGAGAGGATGGGGAGCAGTACTTAGAGCAGATAGATCAGATTTCCAATCAAGCCTACTATCAGATAGAAGATAACTTAAATCTAATCACTTCTGATTTAGAACAAGAGTATAATACTGCTATCGAAAGAATTAATTACTTTATGGTATTAGCTGTAATTGTATTTATTATTCTTTCTTTATTATTGCTATTTTTGATAATTCCTAAATTTATCATCAGACAGATAAGAGAATCTGTAGAATTTGCTACAGAGATTGCAGATGGAAATCTGGATATAGAGCCTTTAGATAAGAAGTCAGAAGATGAGATTGGGAACTTAAATGTAGCACTTAATAGCATGAAGGAGAAGTTACAAGCAGAGATTAAATTTATTAAGACCAATATTTTAGATACAGTAGAAGATTTATCAGCTTATAGTCAGCAGCTATCTGCTTCTGCCCAAGAAGGTAATGCAACTATTGAGACTACAAATTCTTTGATTGAGAATATATCAGCTAGTATTGAGCAGATATCAGCCAGTACAGAAGAGGTAGCCAGTTTTTCTCAAGAGGCCAATCAACAGGTAGAGGTTGGTAGTCAAAATATTGAGCAAACCTTGAGTAGTATTGAAGAGATCAATCAATCTGTCCAGCAGACAGTAGAAGTAATTAATGATTTAAATGATAATACTGAAGAAATTGGTCAAATAGTTGAGTTAATTACTAAGATAGCCGATCAAACCAGCCTTTTAGCCTTAAATGCATCTATTGAAGCAGCAAGGGCTTCTGGCGAGAACTCCAGTGGTGGTCAAGGATTTGCAGTAGTAGCAGAAGAGATTAGACAGTTAGCAGAAGAGACTGCCAGTGCAACAGATAATATTACTCAATTAATTACAGAGACTCAAAGAAGATCACAGCTTGGACTAGAAGCTATTCAAGATGTAAAGACTAAGTCTGAGCAAGGAAGGGATGTTGCTAAAAAGACAGGAAAGGCCTTTGCAGAGATCTTAGAATATGTCGAAGAGACATCAGCTCAGACGGAACAGACAGCTAATGCTAGCACTGAGTTGGCCCAAAATAGTAATCAAGTTGTAATAGCTTCAGAAGATATAACAAGTATGTCTGATGAAATAACCAGATCAGCCCAAGAGTTAACTGAAATAGCCCAGAAGTTACAGTCTATAGTAGAAGACTTTAATGTTTGATTAGTGATTGGTAATTAGTAACTAGTAATTAGTAATTAGTCACAAGTCACAAGTCACAAGTTACCAGCAACTACAAGCAGGAGTTGGCCCTTTCGATCAAGAAGACTAAGAAAACGGGTCTGATGACAATTCTGAGATTTTTTTCACAAAACCTAATTTTTATGTTATAATATATACCTGGAACAATTATTAGGAATAAATAGAATATAATTCAAATTAATTGAAAAGGGGAGAATTATATGATGAAACTTACAGTAGAGCGGTGCAGAAGTTGACGATTAAGGAGTAGAAATTATCAACCGCTCACGAACAGTCTTGAAGTTTAGACTGTGAGGGGAATGTAATCACTAGATGAGCAGTAATTTTA
>NZ_JALKBX010000047.1 GCF_023227745.1 Natroniella acetigena
TAGAAGCTCAGAAAAAATCTTTCAGAACGAGAAATCTCCCTCATGGTTCTAAGCAAAAGTTACACATAATTGTAATTCAGATTTATTTTTACCTAATCACTACTATTATATTATTAGAATAATAGTTTCTTGCTATCTTTTTACCCATAAAAAAAAGAGCAAGAGATATTATCTCTTACTCAAAATTTCTACCTTTACTAGCTTTTAATCTATTTAGTGCTCTTTGCAAAGCCAGCTCAGCTCTTCTTTCGTTAATATTATCCTTGGGATTGGGAGAGTCAAGCCGCTCTTCAGCTCTTTTTTTAGCAGCTTTGGCTCGTTCTACATCAATTTCATCAACAAACTCAGCTGAATCAACTAAAATAGTAGTCTCTTCTGGTTGGACTTCCATATATCCTTTAGTTGCAGCTAATACATACTCCTCATTATTTGCTTTAATTCTAATCGTTCCAATATCTAACCCAGTAATTAAAGAAGCATGCCGTGGCATAATTCCTCTATCTCCATCAATAGTTCTTACAATAACCATCTCTATATTATCATCATAAACAACTTCTTCCGGAGTGACAATATTTAATTTCATTTTAGACATGATTATTCACGTCCTTTTGACTTTTCTGCTTTCTCCACTGCTTCATCGATTGTTCCTACATATAGGAACACTTCTTCAGGTAAATCATCATGCTTCCCTTCTAAAATCTCTTTAAATCCACGAACCGTCTCATCTACAGATACATATTTACCAGGCATTCCAGTAAACTGTTCTGCTACAAAGAAAGGCTGAGATAAGAAACGTTCAATCTTTCTTGCCCGTTCTACAGCTAATTTATCGTCCTCTGATAATTCATCCATACCTAAAATAGCAATGATATCTTGTAAATCCTTATAACGTTGTAAAATCTCTTGGACTTGACGTGCTACTTGATAATGCTCATCTCCTACAATATTTGGATCCAAAATTCGTGAAGTAGAATCTAATGGATCTACTGCAGGATAGATACCTTTCTCTGCAATCGGTCTTGATAATACAGTCGTTGCATCTAAGTGAGCAAAAGTTGTCGCTGGAGCAGGGTCTGTCAAGTCATCTGCTGGTACATAAACTGCCTGTACAGATGTAATCGATCCCTCTTTAGTTGAAGTAATTCTTTCCTGCAACTCTCCTACATCTGTAGCTAAAGTTGGCTGATAACCTACCGCTGAAGGCATTCTTCCTAATAAAGCAGAAACCTCAGAACCTGCCTGAATAAATCGAAAGATATTATCAATAAATAATAGTACGTCTTGCCCTGCTTGATCACGGAAGTATTCAGCCATAGTCAATCCTGTTAGTCCAACTCTCATTCTAGCTCCAGGTGGTTCATTCATCTGTCCATAAACTAAAGCAACCTTATCTAGTACTCCTGACTCTTTCATTTCTAACCATAAGTCATTACCCTCTCTAGTCCGCTCACCTACACCAGAAAAGACTGAGTAACCACCATGTTCTGTTGCTATATTATTGATTAACTCCATAATCAATACAGTCTTACCTACACCTGCTCCTCCAAATAGACCTACTTTACCCCCACGGGCATAAGGAGCTAATAAATCAACTACCTTAATTCCTGTTTCAAAGATCTCAGTAGATGTATCTTGTTCTTCATAAGCCGGTGCATCTCTATGGATTGGAGCATAAGTTTCAGTCTCTACCTCTCCACCTTGATCAACCGGTTCACCTAATACATTAAATATTCTTCCTAGACATTCTTCACCGGTTGGAACAGAGATTGGCCCATCTAAATCTAGAGCATCCATTCCTCTAACTAAACCATCAGTAGATGTCATAGCTACACCTTTAACTCTGTTATCACCTATCTGCTGCATAACTTCAATTACAATCTCACGTTCATTTGTCTTATCTATAATTTTTACTGCACCATTAATTTCTGGTAGCTTACCACTATCAAACTCAACTTCAACTACTGGACCAATAATTTGGACGACTTTCCCAATATTTTGGTCTGTAGTAGCATTTTGACTCATCATAATACCCCCTCTAACTCCTATTCTAATGCTTCGGCCCCACCAACAATCTCAGAAAGTTCCTGTGTTATTGCAGCTTGGCGTGCTCTATTATAAGATAAAGTTAATTCCTCAATCATCTCCTCAGCATTATCAGTTGCAGAATCCATAGCTGTCATCCGTGAAGCAAATTCACTAGCTTTAGATTGTAACAATGCACCAAAAATAATATTCTTAATATATTGTGGTAATACAACTGATAAGACTTCTTCCGCTGACGGTTCATATAAGTACCTAGTATCAGCACCTTCAGGTTCCATATCGTCTGGGTCAACAGGTAATAACTTGATCTTCTTTACCTCTTGATTAATTACACTTTTGAAATCAGTATAAACTAAATAAATTTCATCAAAGACTTCTTCTTGATATAGCTCAACTACCTCCTGAGCAAAATTAGCTGCATTATGAAAAGTCGGACTATCTTCTAGTTCAAGATATTCAGAAATTATTTCAACATCTTGCCTTTTAAAGTAGTCTCTCCCTTTTTTCCCTACAGTAATCAAATTATTTTCTTGGTTATCAGCTTGAATACTAGTTTCAACCTCTTTAATAACTCGATTATTGTACGGGCCAGCTAGTCCACGATCACCAGTAATCAAAAAGTAACCAACTTTTTTGACATCACGCTCTTCTAACAGAGGATGTAATCTATTATCTATCTTAGCAGTAACATTCGCTAAAGTCTTACGTGTCTTTTCAAAAAAGGGTTTGGCATTTTCAGCTCTTTCTTGTAACCTTCTTAATTTAGCAGCAGCAACTAACTTCATAGCTTTGGTAATCTTTTTAGTATTTTCAACACTAGCTATCTGCCGCTTAATATCTCGCATACTTTTCATCTAACTCACCCCACTTTCTTACCCAGACATTTAACTTTGATTAAGCTGTTTCTTTCTGTTCACTAGTTACAAAATCCCCTTTAAACTCTTCAATGGCAGCTTTTAACTTTTCTTCTGTTTCTTCTTCTAATTCTCCAGTTTCAGAAATTGATTGCCCAATTTCTGGATAACTATTCTGTACAAAATTAATAAACTGTTCCTCAAATTCAGTAATATCTTCTACAGGAATATCGTCCAAATAACCATTGGTTACAGTGTAAATAATAATTACCTGATCCTCTACTTCATATGGGCTCGTTTCATTCTGCTTTAAAACCTCAACAATTCTTTCTCCACGAGCAAGCTTTTGTTGAGTAGATTCATCTAAATCAGAACCAAATTGAGCAAAAGCTTCTAATTCACGATACTGAGACATATCCAACTTTAATGTTCCTGCAACGTCTTTCATTGCACTAATTTGGGCATTTCCACCAACTCGTGATACAGATAGTCCAACGTTAACTGCCGGTCTAACTCCTGAATAGAACAATTCACTTTCTAAAAAGATCTGACCATCAGTAATTGAAATTACATTTGTTGGAATATAAGCTGAAATATCACCAGCTTGTGTCTCAATAATTGGTAAGGCTGTTAGAGAACCGCCTCCCAATTCATCATTTAATTTAGCAGCTCGTTCCAGTAAACGAGAATGTAAATAAAATACATCACCAGGGTAAGCTTCTCGTCCAGGTGGTCTTCTCAATAATAAAGACATCTCACGATAAGCAACAGCATGCTTAGATAAATCATCATAGACTACCAATACATCTTCACCTTCATGCATAAAAGCTTCCCCTATAGAACATCCTGCATAAGGTGCTAAATATTGTAAAGAAGCTGGTTCACTAGATGCAGCAGAAACAACAGTTGTATATTCCATTGCTCCAGTTTCTTCTAACTTATCTACTATTTGAGCAACAGTAGATGACTTTTGACCAATCGCTACATAAATACATATTACATCTTTACCCTTTTGATTAACTATTGTATCAATCCCAATAGCTGTCTTTCCAGTCTGTCTATCACCAATAATCAACTCACGCTGCCCTTTTCCAATTGGTACCATAGAGTCAATAGATTTAATTCCAGTTTGTAATGGTTCTTCTACTGGCTGACGATCAACAATTCCAGGTGCATCAGATTCAACTTCTCGAGATTGCTCGGTATTGATTGGCCCTTTTCCATCAATAGGCTGACCTAAAGCATTCACAACTCGCCCTTTCATCTCTTCACCTACAGGGACCTCTACAATTCTTTCAGTTCTATGTACAGCATCCCCTTCTTCAATTTTAGACTCATCACCTAAAATAACACAGCCAATACTATCCTCTTCTAAGTTCAATACCATTCCATAAACACCACTATCAAACTCTAATAATTCACCTGCCATAGCACCTTCTAATCCATGAATTCTAGAAATTCCATCACCAACACTAAGAACAGTCCCTACACCTTTAGTTTCTAATTCAACATCATAATTTTTTATCTGCTCTTTAATAATAGAACTGATCTCTTCTGCTCTAAGATTCATTCTATCTCACCCCTAACTTACTTACTTCTAAATTATTTAAATTCTTTTTCATCTTATTTAATTGATTTGATAAGCTCCCATCAATTATCTTGTCACCAATTTTCACTATTAAACCACCTAATAAATCAGGCTGAATCGCTATATTTAAATCAACTTCTTTTCCAGTAAACTTCTCTAACTTACCCTTAAGAGAATTCTTGTTCTTTTCAGATAATTCAATTGGCGTCTTTACATTCACTTCCATTTTATTCCTTTGGGCACTTATTAAACCTTCAAACTGCTGATAAACATCTTCTAAATAAATCTCTCTTCGCTTATCAAAAAGCAATTTAATAAAATTAAGTAACATCTCAGATATTTCATCTGAAAAAACATTATCAAACAGCTCTCTTTTTTGTTTAACAGCCAATTTAGGATGCTCTAATACTTGCTTCAACTCTTCGGCTTCATTGACCATTCTTATTACTTCTGAAAACTCTTGCTGATTTTTATCTAAAGTTTCCTCTTCAACTGCCAATTCAAATAAAGCCTGAGCATATTTTTCAGCAACCTTATTCTTTAACATTTCAGATCACCCAATTTCTCTTCATCCAACTGTTCAATATAATTACTGATTGTTTCTTCTTGCATTTGGTCATCAATAGATTGTTCAATCAGTTCTTTAGCTATTTGAATCGAAATAGTAGCTACCTCATCCTTTAGATCCTCAACAGCTTGTTGTTTACTTCTCTTAATCTCTTCTTCAGCTTTTTTAATCTTACGATTAGCTTCTTCCTTAGCTTCAATGATTATATCTTCTTTAACTCTTTCAGCTCGACGAGAACTATCTTCAATTATATTTTGAGCTTCTATCTTAGCTTCTTTAAGTTTTTGTTGATATTCTTCCTTTATTTCTTGAGCAGCCTGTTCCTTCTGCTCAGCACTATCAATTTTATTGGATATACTTTGTGCTCGCTCTTTCATAAAATTATTCATCGGCTCAAACAAAAAGTGACGTAAAAGTAAAAATAAAACTACAAAATTGAATAGTTGAAACAAAAACGTTATATCAATACTAATCACCTATGATTCCCTCCTTTCAAAACTACACTATAAAATAAAAGAATTAGAATAGAAGATGAATAATGTCACCCATTACCCATCTTCAATTAGTAAATAAAATGATTTCTTATCCCAATAAACCAAGAAGAGGATTAGCAAATAATAAAATTAAAGCAACTACTAAACCATAAATACCAGTTGTCTCAGCAACTGCAGCCCCTAATAACATAGTTCTAGTAATAACACCTTGTGCTTCCGGTTGTTTACCTACTGCTTCAGCTCCTTTACCTGCAGCAAATCCCTGACCAATTCCTGCTCCAATACCAGCTATCATTGCCAAACCTGCTCCAATTGCAGATGCAGCTAACACTAATGCTTGATCACTCATTATTCATTTCCCCCTTAAAATTATTAATTTATCTTGTAAATTAAAATACCTAAATTCAAAAACCTTAAATCTTTAGTAGCTCTACTACTCACCTTATACTAATCTAAAAGCTAATCTTGACTAATTTAATAATTTAAACAAATAAAATAACATAATTATTTCAAGTGATTTTAATCACTTCAGTGGTCGTTCTTAATTTAGCTAAACTTAGATGGATTACTCTACTTCCATGGAAATATAAGTCATAGTTAACATTGAGAAGATGAACGCCTGTAAGACTCCTGCAAAGACATCAAAATAAATAGTAGCTATTCCTGGAACTACCAATGGGACCACTCCAAATAACAAAGCCATGATTACTACACTTCCCATCATATTACCAAATAAACGAAAAGCTAATGATATAGGATCAGCAAATGCACCAATAATATTTATTGGAAAGAGTAGTGGCATTGGTTCAAAATAACCTTTTAAGTAAGCACCAATTCCTTTAGTTTTAACTCCAAGAAAATGCACATTAACAGCAGTAATAAATGCTAAAGCTAATGTAGTATTTAAATCAGCTGTAGGAGTATAAAGGTTAAAGAGATCCCTTCCAGGAATAATTCCAACTAAATTGGCAATTACCAAATAAATAGTTAATGTTCCAATATAGGAAACAAAAGCCTTATTCTTGGATTCCATTGTAGTCTCTACTAGATTAGCAATCGCTTCTACATAGGCCCCCATTATATTTTGTAGACTACCTGGCTCAGGTTCCTTTTTCAAATCTTTAGTTGCTAGCCAAGAAATCAAAACTAATACTGCCATGATAATCCAAGTAGTAGTTACAGTCGATTTTACTGGAGCACCAGCAATATTAAATAATCTAGTTAAAACATTATTAGGTAAATAAAACATTTCAACTGGGGCAAATTCCATTTAGTTTCCCTCCTTTCCTGTAAATTCAGAATATTTTTGACTATTGGGCCAATAATTTAGAGCGTTAATTGTTAAAACAACTAATTTTACCGTTAACATTCCCATTACTGTAGTTAATAAGTTGACATCATTACGTTGTAAAGCTATGTAAAAAACAGCAAACCACAACATATACCTTATTATATATTGGACAAAAACATAAATCCCAGCTTTAATCGGACTGAATTCAACTGCTTTTTGTAAAGACGTTGATAATAATTGGAAGTTAATCAAACTCATCACTGAACCAACAAAAAAACCAAAAGCAATCTTATAACTAGATAACACAAATAACAACAATAATATACAAAAATCCAACAAGGCTGTCCACTTCAAAACAAATAATCTTGTCTTCCGTAGTGCCTTCATGTAATCACTTCCTAACTTTACTCGGACATAAGCAATCTATAAGCATTCTTAAAACCAACTATAACTCCTAGTACAACAAAGACAGCCAGAAATAAAGCTCCTGTACCTAACCAATCATCCAATTTATTACCAACCCAGATACCAACCCCTATCGGAATCAAAATAACAATCCCTATTTGAGATAGCAATGCTAATGCTTTTAAAATTCCCAATTGATTTTTCATCATAATTCTCCTAATTTATAGTCTGGTTACCTAAAGGGATAAAGCTCAATTTATGTACAACCAACACTAAATAATCGAGCCAGCCCCTTTTAGTTTATACAATGCATCTTTAATTATACATAATACCTTTATATTCGTTCCACTTTAATCTACAAATTGCTCAAAAAACTTAGGTTTATTATCTTTAACCCCTCTTTATTATACTATAAATTAATAATTTTGTAAAGTCAATTCCCATTAAGGCATTTATAAAAGTTAAATTAGAACATTGACTTTTTCTATGCAATCAATTTTGAATTATTTCCATTAAGATTTAGAGTATCATATATTTGCTCTTTAAAAATACCTTTTTCAGCAGCTTCATAAATGTAAGTGTTAGTTCTTAAAAACCAACTGTTATAGACTATAACAGTTGGTTTTTAGAATCTAATTAAAACTCACTTTTAAAATTAATTTTATAAAGTTAATTTTATCTTTAGTTTTTTAAATTCAAGACTGCCAATAATCAAAAATAACAAAGAACTGCCTAATAAAAATAAAGTTTCCCTTATAGTAGCTAAACTAACTCCTATCGCAATCATACTTAAAAAGATACTGATTAAATAAATAATCAACACAACTTCATACTGTCTCAAACCCAAAGCTAATAGCTTATGATGAAAATGGTTATTATCAGCTTGAAAAATAGGTTGACTTTTTAGCTTTCGTCTTATAATAGATAGTAAAGTATCAAAAATTGGAATTCCCAAAGCTAAAACTACCACTAGCAAAGTTAAAGCTGTTACGCTTTTTAAAGCTCCACTAATTGAAATTGCCCCCAACATAAATCCTAAAAACATACTTCCTGTATCCCCCATAAAAATTTGAGCAGGATTAAAATTATAACGTAAAAATCCTAAGGTTGAACCAATAACAGTCAAAGTTAAAATTACAGTTAGAATTTGTCCTTGTTGATAAGCAAAGATGGCTAAGGTTATGGCTGCAATTACAGTAATTCCACCTGCTAACCCATCTAAACCATCTACCAAATTAATAGTGTTAGTTATCCCTACTAACCAAACTAAAGTTATTGGAACTGATAACCAACCTAAATAGTACATTCCGCCCCATGGATTAGTAATAAATTGAATCTGTAGCCCTAAAAAAATTGCTAGTAATGCTATAACGCTCTGACCTATTAGCTTATTCCAGGCAGATAACTCGTATAAGTCATCTAGAATCCCTAAACAAAATATTAAACTTCCACTCACTAAAATGGCTAAAAAATCTCGTGCATAACCTAATAATACTAAAGTGATAATTACTCCAGCATAAATAGCGATTCCTCCTAAATTAGGAATAGCCTGTTTATTAATCCGTCTCTGCTTAGGATGATCTACTGCTCCTAATTTAAATGCCAGTTTTTTAACTTGAGGAGTTAAGATGAAACTTATTATTCCTGCTACTAATAGTGGGTAAAAGAACATTTACCTCACCCTTTCTAATTAAACAATTAAGTCTACTCCTAATTTTATGTAATCTTTTTTATAATGTCAATTGTTTAATCTTGTTAATAATTACTATTAGTACAGAAATTTATAATTAAATCTATTTATACAAAAATGAAAAATCCAAATCTTGGTGCGAGCATTTGGATCCTCTAGCTAATTAATTAAGCTGGTACCATTTCCTTCTTATTCTTTCGCTCCTAATGGTTATGTTGAGCAATAGCAGTGGTAAATTGTTTAGTGAATCTAAATTATTTGATGAGGCTTTCTTAGCTATAATTCTGTAACTCAATCCCTGCTTCTTCTATCATTTCTAAAGCCAACGAATCTGGGTAACCACCTTTAAAGATAATTTGATCAATCCCAGCATTAATAATCATCTTAGTACAGAGAATACAAGGTTGATGAGTACAGTATAAGATTGCTCCCTCAATAGAAATCCCATGCAAAGCAGCTTGAATAATAGCATTCTGCTCAGCATGCAACCCTCGACATAATTCATGCCTCTCTCCAGATGGAACTTCTTTTTGTTCACGTAAACAACCAACTTCTTGACAATGCTCTAAGCCACTAGGAACTCCATTATATCCAGTAGCTAAGACCCTTTTATCTTTTACAAGTAAGGCACCTACTTTTCTTCTTAAGCAGGTTGAGCGTTTAGCTACTACTTGAGTCATCTCTATAAAGTACTCTTCCCAAGAAGGTCGCTCCTGCTTAGAGTTATTTAGTTCCATACAATCTGTCACCAGCATCACCCAAGCCTGGTTCAATATAAGCATGATCATTTAATTTTTCATCAACAGCAGCAGTATATATATCAATATCCGGATGAGCTACCTGTAATCTTTCTATTCCCTCTGGAGCAGCCACTAAACACATAAATCTAATCTTACTAGCTCCTCTCTTTTTAACAAACTCCAAAGCTGCTTCTGCTGTTCCTCCAGTTGCTAACATTGGATCGACAACAATTAATTCTCGAGCTTCAATATCAGTTGGCATCTTACAATAGTATTCTACTGGTTCTAAACTATCTGGATCACGATATAGACCAATATGACCAACTTTGGCAGTCGGAATTAAGTCTACCACTCCATCTACCATTCCTAATCCTGCTCGTAAAATAGGTACTACAGCTAATTTTTTACCTGAGATCACTTTAGCTGTTGTCTCTGTAACAGGAGTCTTAATGTCAATCTCTTTTAGAGGTAAATCTCTAGTAACTTCATAAGCCATTAAAGTAGCAATCTCATCGGTCAATTCTCTAAACTCTTTAGCCCCAGTATCTTCTTTTCTTAAATGGGTCAATTTATGTTGAATCAATGGATGATCAATTACATGTACTTCACTCATTTAATAAACCTCCTCAAAGTTATATAGATTGTTAATTTTTTACTAATGGGTAATTCTTAACCAATTCTTGAACCTGCTCTCTAACATCTTCTTTTGTTTGCCTATTATCTATATTTAATAATAACCTATTAATTAAACTTCCAATCTCTTTCATTTGCTCTTCTTTCATTCCTCGAGTAGTTAAAGCAGGTGTTCCTAATCTAATCCCACTAGTGACAGTCGGACTCTCTTCTTCAAAAGGAATTGTGTTTTTATTAACAGTAATTCCCACTTCATCTAAAGCTTCTTCTGCTTTCTTTCCTGTTATCCCATTACTGATTAAATCAACTAACAGCAAATGATTATCTGTACCTCCAGAAACCAATCTAAACTCTTTACTAATTTCGCTGGCTAAGACCTTGGCATTCTTAACAGCTTGCTGCTGATACTCCTTGAATTGATCTGTTAATGCTTCCTTAAAAGAAACTGCTTTAGCAGCTATGATATGCATCAATGGCCCACCTTGAATACCAGGGAAGATTGCTTGGTCAATCTTTTTACCCAATTCAGCTGTAGATAAGATCATTCCTCCCCTAGGCCCTCGTAAAGTCTTATGAGTTGTTGTAGTCACTACATCAGCATAGTTAACTGGATTTTGATGTAATCCTGCTACTACTAACCCAGCAATATGAGCCATGTCTACCATAAAATAAGCATCTACTTCATCTGCTATCTCTCTAATCTTTTTAAAATCAATCTCTCGAGAATAAGAACTTGCTCCTGCCACAATTAACTCTGGTCTTTCTTCTTTAGCTAATGATCTTAACTGTTGATAATCAATCAATTCTGTATCGGCATCTACTCCATAAGAAATAAAGTTATAATAAGTCCCTGATAAGTTGACTGGACTACCATGAGTTAAGTGTCCCCCATGAGCCAAGTCCATTCCTAGTACCTTGTCCCCTTTATCTAATAAAGCAAAATAAACTGCAGCATTAGCTTGAGAGCCTGAGTGCGGTTGAACATTTACATGTTCTGCTCCAAATAACCCTTTGGCCCTTGTTCTTGCTAACTCTTCAATCTGATCAACATATTTACAACCACCATAATACCTCTTATCCGGATACCCTTCGGCATATTTATTAGTTAAAACAGTCCCCATTGCTTCCAAAACAGCTTCGCTAACAAAGTTTTCCGAGGCAATCATTTCTAAATTATCATGCTGCCTCCCTTTCTCTTGCCTAATAAACCCTGCTAATTTAGAATCCACTTGCTCTAGATTATTCATCTAATCACCCTTTCTAAGCCTCTAACTGACCAATTTTATCAATTCTACGCTGATGTCTGCCACCATCAAATTCCGTAGTTAACCATACTTTTACAATTTCTAAAGCCAATTCACTACCAACCACTCTTTCTCCTAAAGTCAAAACATTTGAATTGTTATGTTGTCTAGTCGCTTTAGCTGAAAAGACATCATGGCATAAAGCTGCTCTAACGCCCTTAACTTTATTAGCAGCTATCGACATTCCAATTCCTGTTCCACAAATTAAAATACCCCGCTCATATTCTTCTTTCTTAACTGCAACAGCTACTTTTTTAGCAAAGTCAGGATAATCTACTGAATCACATGAATCGGTTCCAAAATCATCATATCCAATATTAAGTTTATCTAATAAATTCTGAACCTTACTCTTTAAGTTATAACCTCCATGATCACTACCTAATGCAACCTTCATTTTATACCTCCTACAAATCATCTTCTATTATTATGTATTACAATTAATCATTACCAAATAAAGATAGGCATCATACTAACATACTAAATATTGATTCTTTGGTTTTATACTTTCTCCTTCATCTAATTCAATTTTTTTACAACTTTTTCTAATTCTTCTTTTATTTCTTGAGCACAATCTTTATAAATAGATATAGGTTGTCCAAATGGGTCAGAAATATCTAACTCTTTAGCTTCTTGTTTATTTTCTTCTGTAGCAGCATATTCTTTTAGTGTATATAGTTTATCTTCTATTTGAGGATGACTATCTACAATAGATAACTTATGCCGCCGAGTCATCGTCAAAATCAGATCAGCCTCAGTCATCAGCTCACTAGTTAAAGGGGTCGTCTGATGAGCAGTTAAATCAAGCCCTTCTTCTTTCATAACTTCTATTGCTTGTCTAGCAGCATTTTCCCCCTCTAAAGCAGCTAATCCTGCTGATTCAACATTATAATCATCCAGATTATTCTCTTCAAGTAAATCTCTAAAAATAACTTCCGCCATACTACTTCTACAAGTATTACCAGTACAAACAAACAGAATCTTTTTGCTAATCATAATCACCTCCTTCTAAAAGAACATCATCTTGAACCCAAACCCAATCAGAATAGCTCCTCCTACTAAACCAGCCCTCTTAATCACAGAACCCAATCGATCACCGAGGGTTAGACCTATTGTTGTCATTGCTAAAGCAACTGCACCAAAATAAATAGCTATCTGATAGATCTCCGCACCTAATGCCCCTAAACTAAAGCCTACTGCCAAAGCATCTAAGCTAACACTTAATGGTAATAAAAAAAATCCTGTCCCTTCCAATTTGATCTCAAGTTGCTCCTCCTTTAGCTCTTCATAAATCATATGAACTCCTAATAAAATTAATACTGCCGCTCCTATATAGTCAGCAATTTCTCCTAAATAACTACCCAATAATCCACCAATATAGAGACCAAATAATGGTAATGTAATATGTAAAACTCCTACTAACAGACTAAATTTTAAAGCTTGGTCCTTATTTACTCCTCCAATTCCTACTCCAATACTTAGAGGTAAAGTATCCATCCCTAGAGCAATTCCAATAAAAATTATTTCATAAAACCCCATCTTTTCAGCTCCTCAATTAATTGATAACAAAAAATGAATTCCTAATAAAATTAGTACAATTCCTCCCAAAATTTCAGCTTTATTAGCTATAATATCTCCTACTTTATTACCAACTAACAAACCACTAATTACTAATATTCCAGAGATAATTCCCAAAGTAATACAAGCAATTAAAATATTGAGTTCTAACATTCCTAGGCTAAAACCTACTGATAAGGCATCCATACTAACGCTTAAGGGTAAAATTATCAAAGTCCAACCATACAGCTCTAAATTATAATTTATACTTTCTTCTGCCCTTGATTGTTCATAAATCATAATCATCCCTAAAATCATTAACAATCCCGACGCAATCACTGTCGTAATTTGGTCAATTGTTTCTTCAAAATAATAATTACCAAAAAAATGATATAATAATCTACCTAGATTAATTCCTAAAAATGTCATTAAAACATGAAAAAATCCAATTATCAAACTCAACTTAATAATCAAAGATAATTTCAACTGTCTTGTACCTATCGCGACTGAAACAGAAAAAGCATCAGTTCCTAAAGCTATTCCCAAAGTAGCTAATTCTAAAAAACTCAAATTATCACCCCTAATTAAAATAAGACTTTTTTTATCTATATTCTAATTAGAGGTAGGTTATCAACTTATTAGACCTCAATAATCTGATAGGCAGCAGATTTACGTAATCTATTCATAATAGCAAGACCCAAACCTTCTACTGGTAATCCTTCAACGATGATTTCATCTATTCCTTCAGCATCAAATTCACGCAACAGTTTAAAGATATTAGTACTGATTTCAGCTAAATTACTTCTACTCCCCATCTCTTTAACAGTTACATCTTGATAGTAGTTACTAAATTCCTTAGTAGCCATAACTCCTACTTTCTGAGCCGAATGTGCACCAATTAATTCTTTAATTTTAGTTGGAATCTCTTCAGTTCTTCCTTCAACTAAAATAACTTCAGCTTGAGGTGAGTAATGTTTATACTTCATCCCTGGTGAAATTGCTTGTTGATCATCATTGGATAATTTAGCTTCTACAGTAGGATCAATCTCAACTTTTCCCAAAATATCAGTCAATTCTTCGTATGTAACTCCTCCCGGACGGAGTAAAACTGGTTTCACTTGGGATAAATCAACTACCGTTGATTCCACTCCAATCCCTGTCTGTCCTCCCGCTAAAATACCATCAACCTTCCCTGCTAGATCATCTATTACATGTTTAACTAAGGTAGGACTTGGCTTGCCAGATAAATTGGCACTTGGAGCAGCAATAGAAAGTTGAGTAGCCTCAATCAACTCTAACGCTACAGGATGTTGAGGCATTCTAACCGCTATTGTTTCCAACCCTCCTGTAGTAACTGCAGGCACCTTAGCATTTTTGGACAAGACAATTGTTAATGGTCCGGGCCAAAAATTACTGATCAAGCGTTTGACATCCTCAGTCAATTCCCCTTTAACTAAAGATTTTAATTCCTCTTGCTTAGCAATGTGAACGATCAAAGGATTATCAGCCGGTCGTCCTTTAGCAGTGAAGATCGATCTCACAGCTGCTTCATCTAAAGCATTGGCCCCTAGTCCATAAACAGTTTCAGTTGGAAACGCAACCAGTTTGCCTTGTTGTAATAAGTTAGCTGCTTCTTTTATTTCAGAGCGCTCGAAAATTTTAGTCCCTTTAATTGACTTCATCCTGTATCCCTCTTTTCTATTCTTACTTCTCATTGATTGGGTATTACTTAATTGTACTATCACGGTAAATTAACCTAAGTAATAGTATATAATATTTAACTACAATTGTTAAGAGGGAAAGGCTACAATTACTATTACCTAGTTCTTTGGAAATTATGCAAATACTTAAATGCTCAACTTTATTGATATATAGTGTCAGTAGTCTGTGTCTGTGTCTGTGAAATTCAAACCCGCTAACTCCTTTAAATCATAAAGGTTTTGAACTTGATTTTTTACTGACACGGATTACTGACACTGACACATAATTGTAATTAAGCTTAACTTTTGCAAAAATAAAGAGTAGGCTAATTAGCCTACTCTTTATCATAACTAGCTTTGACAACCCGCTCAATCCCACTATAATCTTCAATAATCTCTATCTCTTTAAAATTAAACTCTGCTAACACATCGGCAATCTTTCTGGCTTGATTAATCCCTACCTCTAAAAGAATCAATCCACCTGCTCTTAACTTAGCAGTTGCTTGTTTAATAATTTGATAATAATAATCAAGCCCCTCTGCTCCTCCATCTAAAGCAAGCATTGGCTCTGCTTTAACCTCTTGTTGTAAACTAGCCAACTGTCCAGTTGGGATATAAGGGGGGTTAGAAACAATAAGATCAACCGAATCATTCAAGGGCTCTAATAGATCACCCACTTTAAACTCGATCTTTCCCTTAACTTGCTGCTTAATTGCATTTTTTTGAGCAACCTTTAAGGCCTGCTCAGAGATATCTATCCCTACTCCTGTTAACTCTTTAGAGGCTAATTTAACCAGACTAATAATAATAGCTCCACTACCTGTTCCTACATCAACTATTTTAAGCTCAGTCCGATCTAATTCAGCTATCAACTCTAGAGTAGTTTCTACTAAATGTTCAGTCTCAGGTCTAGGGATTAAGACATCAGGAGTCACTTTAAACTCTAAAGACATAAATTCCTGTTTTTGAACAAGATAAGCAACTGGTATCCCCTTACTTCTTGATACTATCAACTCCCGATATTGATCAACCTCAGAATTCTCCAATGGCTGATCAAAGTTAACATAAAGCTTAATCCTTTCTAGCTCCAACACTTCTGCTAATAAGATCTCAGCATCCAAGCGAGGAGTATCTATTCCATGTTCTTTAAAAAAATCTGTCGTTTTATCCAGTACATCTTTAACTGTCAACTGTTCCAACTTAATCCACCTGCTTTAATTTTTCTATCTGATCAGCTGTAATTAGAGCTTCAATCACTTCCTCTAACTCCCCATCTAAGATTGAGTCCAATTGATGACTAGTTAGATTAATTCGATGATCACTTACTCTTCCCTGAGGAAAATTATAAGTTCTAATCCGCTCACTTCTTCCTCCAGTTCCAATCTGACTCTTTCTTTTTTCGGCAACCTCTGCTTGTTGTTCCTCTTCAATCTTCTCCTTTAACCTGGCCCGTAATATTCTCATTGCCTTATCTTTGTTTTTATGCTGTGATTTTTCATCCTGACAAGATACAACCAATCCAGTCGGCTCATGAGTAATTCTAACTGCAGAATCAGTAGTATTTACACTCTGTCCTCCAGGGCCACTAGAACGGTAGGTATCAATCTTTAAATCATTATTTTTAATCTCAATATCTACTTCCTCGGCTTCTGGTAAAACAGCTACTGTAGAGGTAGATGTATGGACCCGACCACTCGATTCTGTTTCTGGTACTCGCTGTACTCGATGAACACCACTTTCATATTTTAATTTACTATAAGCTCCCTTACCCTCAATGATAAAGATAACCTCTTTAAATCCTCCCATTTCAGAAGGGCTTGAGCTCATAACCTCAACCTTCCAGCCTTGCTTTTCAGCATACCGAGTATACATTCGATATAGATCACCTGCAAAAATATTTGCTTCATCTCCTCCAGCACTACCACGGATCTCAACAATAACATTCTTTTCATCATTAGGATCTTTAGGAATTAACATTAAAGGTAACTTTTCTGCTAATACTTCAAGCCGTGGCTCAGCTTCTGCAAGTTGCATCTTAGCTAACTCAATCATTTCATCATCTTCTGCTACCTCTAATACTTCCTCTGCTTCATCAACATTCTCTTGTAACTCTTGATATTCTTCATATTTTACAATAATTTCTTTTAATTCAGCATATTTTTTAGATAATTTTTGAAATCTTTCTTGATCATTAATTACCTCTGGATCACTTAATAACCCTTCTATCTCCTTATAACGTTCTACAACACTATCCAATTTACTAATCCACTTTTTCATAAGTAAGCCTCCTTACTTTAATCTTAAAACCCAATTCAATATTATTCATCTATGATTGCTTCTAAAGATTTAAGAGCAACCTCTATTTGCTCTGAAGATGGTTCTTTAGTCGTTAATTTTTGTAACTGAAGTCCTGGAATTGCTAATACTTTAAATAGTTTTCCTGCATTCTCTCGCCCAGCTTGCTTAATCAACTCATAAGATAATCCAGCTACTAGCGGTAGTAATGAAATATGAATCAAAATTCGATTTAACAAAGTTGGCCTTCCAAAAAGAGAAAAAAGTAAAATACTCAATAAAATTACGATTAATAAAAAATTAGTTCCACATCTAGGATGTAGGGTTGTAAATTTTTGAGCATTGTCAATACTTAATGGCTGTTCTGACTCATAATTGTGGATTACCTTATGTTCAGCTCCATGATATTGAAAAACCCGTTTGATATCTTCCATCTGGGAAATAATTATCACATAAGCCAAAAAGAAAGTAACTTTAATACCACCTTCAATCAAATTCAAAGCTAAATTTGATGCTACAACATCTTGAACAAAACCAATTAATATAGCTGGCAAAACTACAAACAATATCATGGCCAATCCAAAAGACAGCCCAATAGTTCCTACTAATTCTAATATAGTTAATTCTTCTTCTTCTTCACTGAACTGATTAGCTGAAAAAGTCAAAGCCTGAACTCCTAAAATTAAAGATTGAAATAAAGCTACTACCCCTCGTAATAAAGGCCACTGCAAAAATTTAAATTTATCAGCAATTGAATTTAATTCTTTCTTTTCTAAAATAATTTCTCCATCTTCCTTCCGAACTGCAATTGCTTGTTCATCCTTGCCCCGCATCATAACCCCTTCAATTACTGCTTGCCCTCCATAATCGTGAGCCATCTTCTCCCCCCCTTTGATAAAGATCAGTGTACAATTTACAGTTAACAGTGTATAGTTGAATTCAAAATCATAAACACTTAAACCATCAATAGTTGCAAAGCATCTTAAGACTAAATACTCACTCTTCCAACATTTCCTTTTAGCTTAGTACACTCTTAATTTTACTAACAAATCTTATCCAAACCTTAATATGAAAAAATAGCAGAGCTGGGGCCCTGCTATCGAAATTAGTCTTCAATACCATATTTTTTCTTGAACCGTTCAATTCGCCCACCCTTAGCAGATTTTTTCTTTTTGCCAGTGTAAACTGGGTGACAATTAGAACATATCTCCACCTTCAAATCACCTTTAGTGGTCTTAGTCGTAAATTCCTCTCCACAAGCACAAGCTATTGTCGCTTCTTTATACTCTGGATGAATGGCCTCTTTCACTTAAATCACCTCTCTCTATTATTCCTTAGATTTCAACTGTTATATTATAACATAGCTAAAATCAGATTGCAACCTAGCATCATAATTTGAAATTGAATTAGATAAAAATTTAACTAAGTACTTTCTGGAAAGACTCTAGCATTTCTCTATTATTATCACTTGCTTTAATCTTTTTAGTGAAAGTCTCAATTATCTTACTTGGGTGAGCATTATTCATCTCTCGTCTGATATCCCACATAGTTTCTATTTCATAATCCGATAACAATAGTTCTTCTTTACGCGTTCCAGATAACTTAACATCAATTGCTGGAAATAATCTCTTCTGGGCCAAATTACGGCTCAAATGAAGCTCCATATTTCCTGTACCTTTAAATTCCTCATAAATGACATCATCCATTCTACTTCCTGTCTCAACTAAAGAAGTTGCCAAAATGGTTAAACTACCACCCTCTTCAATATTCCTAGCTGCTCCAAAGAAGCGTTTAGGTTTATGAAGAGCAGTCGGATCTAATCCACCTGATAATGTCCTCCCACTAGATGGAATATTGACATTATAAGCTCTAGCTAATCTTGTTATGCTATCAAGTAAGATAACTACATCTTGTTTCTGTTCTACTAATCTCTTTGCCTTCTCTAAGACCAATTCAGAAACATTAATATGATTTTGAGGCGGTTCATCAAAAGTAGAACTGATCACCTCAGCATCAACAGAGCGACGCATATCTGTTACTTCTTCCGGTCGTTCATCAATCAGTAGAATCATCAACTTTGCATCTGGTAAGTTAGCACTAATACTATTAGCAACCTTTTTTAATAGTACAGTCTTTCCAGCTTTAGGTGGAGCCACAATTAAACCACGTTGGCCCTTTCCAATAGGAGCTATCAAATCAATCAATCTACTGGATATCTCTGCTGGATTATTCTCTAAACTGATCCTCTGTTGTGGATACAAAGGGGTTAAGTCTTCAAAGTGTGGTCGCTGTTGCGCCAATTCTGGATCTTGATAATTAACAGCCTCAATTCTTAATAAAGCAAAATAACTTTCATTATCTTTAGGTTGCCTTACCTGCCCTGATACAACATCTCCATTTCTCAGATCAAATCGTCTAATTTGAGAAGCAGAAATATAAATATCATCTGTACTCGGTACATATTTTGAAGGTCGTAAAAAACCATATCCATCTGGTAGGATCTCTAGTACACCTTCAGCAAAGATAAGACCTCCTTTTTCTGTTTCCGTCTTTAATATTTTAAATATCAACTCTTTCTTTTTTAAGCTACTATAACCGATAATATCTAACTTCTTAGCAATCTCATATAGTTCATTAATTGTCTGTTCCTCTAACTCACTAATATTCATCAACTAACTTCCTCCTAAACTTCTTTACTCAACCTTAATTATAACACTACTTAATTTAATAAGTCAACTATACACCATCAAACTTAATATTAATATGAACTTCTTAATACATAATTTTCTAATCGCCTTGCTTTTTATTGATATATAGTTTCACTTTTAAAATTAAAATCTGCAACCAATAAACTTCAAAATCAGTTGCGAGAGGGCTAAAA
>NZ_JALKBX010000048.1 GCF_023227745.1 Natroniella acetigena
TTAGTTATTGTAGATTGTCTTCACAATACTAGGCGATACTTTTCATATCGCAACAGATCACACCATAATTGTAATATCATTTCACTTTAAAGTTACTCTTTATAATTACAGATTTTTGTTAAATATTCATCCTGAATCGATATTAGTCAAACTTAACTATTTTCGAGAAGGATTCAGCCTCTAAACTAGCCCCTCCTACTAATGCACCATCAATATTCGGTTGAGCCATAATCTCTTTTACATTATGTGGTTTGACACTACCACCATATTGGATCCGTACAGCTTCTGCTGTTGCTTGATCATACATCATAGCAATCTTTTCACGAATAAAGCTGATTATTTCTTCCGCCTGTTCTGGAGTAGCAGTCTCTCCAGTTCCAATCGCCCATAGTGGCTCATAAGCAAGTACCATATTTTTTACATCTGCTGCTTCAATTCCTGACAAGCCAGCTTCCAGTTGGAATTCAACCTTATCAAAATGAGCCCCTACTTCTCTCTCTGCTAACTTCTCTCCAATACATAAGATCGGCTTTAAATCTTCAGCAAACGCTGTCTTTAATTTTAAGTTTAACAATTCATCTCCTTCACCAAAGATCTCTCTTCTTTCAGAATGACCGATAATTACATACTCACATCCTACAGATTTAATCATTGCTGGAGATAACTCTCCAGTATAAGCCCCACTCTCTTTCCAGTACATATTTTCAGCACCAAGAGCAATATTCGTATCCGCAACAACTTCATTCATCGGATATAAATCAACCGCCGGAGCACAAATAGCAATATCTACATCTTCAACTCCAACTACTAATTCTTTTAGTTCTGTCACCATCTCTACAGCTTGATCAACCGTCTTATTCATCTTCCAGTTTCCAGCAATAAATGGTCTACGCATAATTTATCCCTCCGTTTTTTAGTTTACAGTTTACAGTTGACAGTGGTGATTTTTACACAAAAAGTCTAATAAGACTCGTAGGACAGTTAAGAACAAAACCAACACTGCTTTCAACTGTAAACCGTCAACCGTTAACCGTCAACTATTTATTGTCTAGAGCCTCCACTGCAGGCAACGCCTTACCTTCAAAGAATTGCAGCGATGCTCCTCCGCCGGTGGATATATGAGTCATCTCATTCTCTAGCCCAGCTTTCTTGACTGCTGCTGCCGAGTCTCCACCACCGATGATTGTAGTTGCATCAGAATCCGCTAAAGCTTGAGCAACTTGATTGGTTCCCTTAGCGAAGTTATCCATTTCAAAGACACCCATTGGTCCATTCCACAGGATTGTTTGGGCTTCATTAATAATCTCACTGTAATTTTTAATTGTCTCCGGGCCAACATCTAATGCTTGCCAACCAGCTTCAATTGCATCAACTGCTACTACCTTATGTTCAGCATCAGCAGCAAAATCATCAGCAACGACTACATCAACAGGTAACGCTAAATTAACTCCTTTAGCTTCAGCCTGTTCAATCAACTGCTTAGCTAAATCAATCTTATCTTCTTCTAACAAAGAATCACCAATCTCATGCCCTTGGGCAGCAATGAAGGTATTAGCCATTCCGCCACCAATCAATAAGGCATCAACCTTTTCTAATAATGCCTCAATTACTCCAATCTTATCAGATACTTTTGCTCCTCCAATAATCGCTACAAATGGTTGCTCTGGATTTTTAACCGCTTGACCCATCGTCTCTAACTCATTTTGAATTAAAAATCCTAGTACTGCTTCATCAACATAGTCAGTAACCCCTGCCGTAGAAGCATGAGCTCGATGAGTAGCTCCAAAAGCATCATTGACATAAATATCTGCTAACTGACCAAGTTGTTTAGCAAACTCTGGATCATTCTTCTTTTCGCCAGGATTAAAGCGAATATTTTCTAGTAATAATATATCTCCAGCTTCCATTCTAGAGATTGCTTCTTGTGGTTCATCTCCAACAGTATCATCCGTCTTAATTACTGCCTGTTCTAATTTGTTTGATAATACTTGTGCAACTGGATCTAATCTTAACTCCTCTTTAACTTCACCGCCCGGTCGTCCTAAATGGCTCATTAAGATGACTTTGGCATCTTGTTCAAGCAAATAATTGATTGTCGGTAAAGCAGCTTCAATTCTTGTATCATCTGTTACTGTTCCCTCTTCTAAAGGCACATTAAAATCAACCCGTACTAACACCTTTTTTCCCTTAACATCTACATCCTTTAATATTTTCTTATCCATCTATTTACACCTCCACATTATAATTCACAATGTACAATTAAATTCAAAACCTTTAAACCTCTTAAAATCAAAGAACTTCACCTTGAAATTTTTAATTATTCATTATCAATTATTCTTGGTTGTTGTTTTTATGTTTTTACTAATTATTAGTCACCAATCACTAACATAGAAGTTGTCTTAGGGTCAGAAATAATCTGACCCTAAAATTAACCCCCTTACAACTTAAGTGCCAAATCAATAACTCGATTAGTATAACTTAACTCATTGTCATACCAAGAAATAATCTTAACCATATTACCATTAACAACCATTGTAGAATCAGCATCCACTAAAGAAGAATCTTCAATTCCCATAATATCACGAGATACAAGCTCTTCTTCAGTATATCCTAAGATACCATTCATTTCACCATCAGCTTTCTTTTTTAGAGCAGCGTTTACCTCTTCTACAGTAACATCTTTACCTAAAGTAAATACCCCATCAACACAAGAACCATTAGGAACTGGAACTCTCATTGCCATACCATCTATCTTACCTTCCAATTCAGGTAATACCTTAGTAGTTGCAATAGCAGCACCAGTAGTAGTAGGTATAATATTCTCAGCAGCAGCTCTACCTCTCCTTCGCTTACCAGCAGGAGCATCCAAGATAGCTTGAGTAGCAGTATAACCATGTACTGTAGTAATTAAAGCCTTCTCAATTCCAAATTCATCATTTAAAGCTTTAGCTAATGGAGCTAAACAGTTAGTAGTACATGATGCATTAGAAACAATCTTATCATCATCAGATAAGTCATCATCATTGACACCAAGTACAATTGTATTATCGATTTCATCTTTAGCTGGTACTGTTAAAAGAACCTTTTTAGCCCCAGCTTCTAAATGTTGTGTTATTTGTTCTCTCTTTCTAAATACACCAGTAGCCTCAATCACAACATCAATATCTTCTTCGCCCCATGGTAATTCATTAGGATTAGGAATTGCACTAACTGCAATTTCCTTCCCATTAACTACTAAGTTACCTTCATTGACTTCTACATCTCCATCAAAGCGACCATGTACAGAATCATATCTTAATAGATAAGCTAAAGTATCAACATCGGTCAGATCATTGATAGCAACAACCTCTAAATCTTCTCCTCTTTGTTCAACCAACCTTAAAAAACCTCTCCCAATACGACCAAAACCATTAATTGCAATTCTTTTACCCATTTTAACTCCTCCTTATAATTTCTAGTTTTATTTAAAAATAAAGCTTTACTTTGACAACTCCAAAATAGCCTTAGCAGCTTCTTGATCAGTAATTAAGATATCCTGATGTTTAGCTGAAATAACGGCTAAAATTGCTTTTGCCTTGCTCTTGCCTCCAGCAATAGCAATTACTTTTTTTATCTTAACCAGTTCCGATAATTTTAATCCTACACTAGTTGTTGAGCAAACAATCTTCCCTTCTTGAGCAAAATAATAACCAAAAGCTTCTCCTACAGCTCCTACTGACTTCAATTGCTTAATCTTTGCTCTTGGCATCCCCCTCCTTCGGGCCATTACTTCTGCAGTTCCTATCCCATGAATCAAGACATCTGCCTGTTTAGAAAGCTCTAAAACTCCTTGAATTGAATCTTCAGTAACCAACTTAGATATTGTATCTTCTTTTAAATTATCTGGTATATGTAATAAATGATACTCTCCACCCAATTTATCTGAAATTTTGGCTCCGATAGTATTTGCTTGAATTTCAACCCCTTCCCCTAATCCACCTCGACCTGGTACTACTGTAACATCTAACTCCTCTTGGCAAGGCACCATCATCTCGGCTACAGTAGCTAAAGTAGTACCACCAGTTACAGCAATAATATCCTCTTTTGAGATTAGATCCTTTAAAAAATCAGCAGCAAACCTTCCTAACTCTTCCTGATCTTGACCAGTATCTAAACAACTAGGGACGATATAGACATCTATTCCTAAAATTTGCTCTAATTGACGCTCTAACTCGGTCGTTCCTCTTAATTCTTTAATATAACCATCCAATTGCCACAATATTCTCTCACCACTAAAAGTAATTTTAGTACCAGCAGTAGTAACTTCAATAAAACCCTTTTCCTTTAAGAAAACCAAATGGTTACGGACAGTTCTTTCACTTAAATTAAGCTTATTTGCCAAAGATCTGCGACCAATCGGCTGCAAGCGAGAGATATTCTTTAAAATACCATACCTTTTTTCGATCATTTTGATCAATTCTGGTGCTATCTGTTGTTGTAATTTAAAGTAATCTACCATACTAGATCCCCCAAGTTAAATCTCAATCAATATCCAATATTTAGTATCTCCACAATCAGCTTTTTATATACTGGAAATATAATCTACTAACATCTAAATAAATTCAATTTAATTCTAAATTCGATTAATTTAATAATATTCGGGACAAATATGTCCATGTAGTATTTATATGTCCCGGAGTAGATAAAAAATAAAGTTGAGCAGCAATTAGCTCTACTGCACCCCTAAAATTTCTAGATGAAAAATATAATTCCTGCAAGAAAAACAACTTTTTTATTTTATAAAACTCAACTTCACCTAGAGCTTTGTTAATATATAATGTCAGTAGTCTATTAAAGTCAATCCCTTTGCTTTTTTGCTCTTTATTTTTTATTGCCACTGACTACTGACTACTTCTCTCTTCGGGTTCTTTGAACCCTTCGTGATGAAAAAATCCGCTCTTAGATTTTTTCTATCCACTACTTCCCCTTCAATTTATTAGCCGCCTTCTTAATCCTTCTCAACCGATGATTGACCCCCGATTTACTCAATGGAGGATCTAATAATTCTCCTAACTCCTTTAAACTAGAATAAGGATTCTCCCTTCTCAACTCTGCTATCTCCTGCAAACTAGCTGGTAACTTATCTAATCCTTGTAACCTATCAACCAATTCGATATCTTCTAAATGATTCTGAGCTGCAATTACTGTTTTGTTTAAATTAGCCGTTTCACAATTAACAATTCGATTAACTCGGTTACGAACATCCTTATAAACACGAGCATTTTCAAATTGTAACACTGCCCAATCGGAACCAATCAAATTCATTACCTTAATAATATCGTCTGCTCTTTTTAAGTATAATAAACAACTACCATTTTTAGAACGATATTTTAAATCAATTTTAAACTTTCTACATAATTTCTGTAACTGTAGAGCATATTCTTCAGAATTAACTGTTAACTCTAAATGATACTCGCTATCAGGATTGCTCACCGACCCAGCAGCTAAAAAAACCCCACGCAAATAAGATCTCGCACAATAATCTTGAGCTATTAACTCTTCTTTAATCTGAGGCTTAAGTTGATACGTATCTGTAATTAAACCACATTCAATTAAAATCTCCTTGACTCCTGGCTGAGGTGGTACTCTGATAATATAATAATTTTTTTTATCTAAATACATCTTCTTTCTAACTATTATATCTGTAAAAAAATCAAACTGCTCTTGCAATAATCTATAAATCCTTCTTGCTACAGCAGCATTCTTACTTTCTAATTTCAAAGCCAATTGTTGATTATCAATTCTTAAGCTTCCATTAACCTTAACTAAAGCTGCGAGCTCAGCTAGCCTACAACACTTAGCACCAAATTCTTGTCTTGCTATTTCATTTTTAACCTCATTTGTAAATGACATCCTTCTCCCACCTTCTACTGCTTAAAAATAATTACTCTTTTCCTCAATAATTAAGTCCATAATTACTCTAGCTAATTTATCATAATCATGTCTAACCAAATTAGACTGACTAATTACAGGTTCATGAAGCACCTTAACTCCTTGTTCTTTTAATCTAGTCAGATCTGCCTCTACAGGTTCTGCTCCTTCTTGAGCATACTTTTTAATCAAGCTTAGATCTACTTCTTCACTATTGACCAATACATGATCAACTATCTGTTCTCCTACATGATCATATAATGCCTGTACATGATCACTAGCTGTATAATGATCTGTTTCACCAGGCTGGGTCATTACATTGCAGACATATAATTTAAAAGCATCTGCCTTTTTAATCTCAGTTGTCAACTCCTCGACTAATAAATTAGGTAAAATGCTAGTATATAAACTACCAGGACCCAACACAATTGCGTCTGCCTCTTTAATAGCAGTTAAAGCTTCAGGCAAAGGTTTACTATCAGCTGGCTCAATAAAGACCTCTTCAATTTCACCTTTGACTTTAGGAATCTGTGATTCACCAGTAATAATTGTGCCATCTTTTAACTTAGCAGATAAATGTAAATCTTCTAGAGTAGAAGGCAAAACCTGCCCTTTAATAGCTAATACCTTGCTTGACTCTTTTACTCCCTGTTCAAAATCACCTAATAATTCAGACATAGTGGCTATAAATAAATTCCCAAAGCTATGCCCTTTTAATTCATCGCCTTTCTTAAAGCGATACTGAAATAATCTTTCCATTAAAGGTTCAGTATCTGCTAAAGCAACCAAACAATTTCTAATATCACCTGGTGGTAAGATACCTAATTGTTCTCGTAAAGCTCCTGAGCTTCCTCCATCATCAGCAACAGTTACAATAGCTGTAATATTATTAGTAAACTTCTTTATCCCTCGTAGCATAGTAGATAACCCAGTCCCACCCCCGACAACAACTATCTTTGGCCCTTTCTTTAAGTACCTCTTCTGATATAATAATTCCACTAAATTATCTTCCCTTTCAGGTAATACAGCTTCTAAGATAGAAGCGACCATCTTTCTAGTTCCTAGTAAAACTATCAAGATGCCTCCTACAATTAAACTAATTCCAATTAATTTGTGGATTAAATCAGCTAAATCACCGACTAAATCATTTAAAAAATTAATTACTAAACCTTCAACTAGACTTAGAGATTGAAAACTAACAACTATTCCTACTCCAATCCCAACCAATACAACTCCAATTGTAATTATAAACAACCATCTTTTAAATTTCAAACCAGGATAAAACCATTTAAATCCCTTCATCCATCACACTCCTATTTATTAGAATCACGATGCTCAATTAATACATTATATTCATTTTTTAACTCTTGGTATAGCTTTTCAGCTAAAGTAACGGAACGATGTTTACCACCTGTACAACCTACAGCAATCATTAAATGCGACTTTCCTTCTTTAATATATTGGGGTATTAAGAATTTGATCATGTCAAATAATTTATATTTAAATTTTTGAGTAATCGGCCATTTTAATACATAATCTTGTACTCTTTTATCTTCTCCAGTTAATGGTCTTAATGAATCAACATAGTGTGGATTAGGCAAAAACCTAACATCGAACATTAAATCAGAATCCAATGGTACTCCATATTTAAAACCAAAGGATAAAACTGATAGATTCAACTGCTTCTCATTCTTTTTTTCAATAAAATCTTCTTGTATCCTCTTCTTGAGTTCCTTAGGAGTCAAATTAGTAGTATCGATAATTTTATCAGCTTTCCCTCTTATCCTTTCTAATCTTTCACGTTCTAGATTAATCGCTTCTAAAATTCTTCCTTGCTGGGCCAACGGATGACGCCGTCTCGTCTTCTTAAATCTATTAATCAAAGTTTCTGTCTCTGCCTCTAAAAACAAAATTCTATAATTGGTAATAATATTTTCTAACTTGGCCAATTCAGCAAATAGATTATCAAAAAAATCTCCACCTCTAATATCAACCACTAAAGCTACTTGATTTATTTCTCCCTTTGACTGTCGACATAACTCTGCAAACTTAGAGATCAAAGCAGGCGGTAGATTATCAACACAAAAAAAACCAACATCTTCAAATATTTTAACCGTCTCTGATTTACCTGCTCCTGACATTCCAGTAATAATTACAAAATCAAGCTGTTCCTTCATCTGGTCCCTCCCATTTTAATTAATAATTGACAATTGATAGTTGATAGTTGAATTCAATTCTATTGGTACAATACATAATTATAAAGTATAAAGAGCATCTGTTTTTAACTAGAACTTGATCTTAATTGTCAATCGTACATTGTAAATTGCTTTTATTCGACTTATCCTTAATTATACCACTAATTTCTTGTTTAATAAACCAACAACTTATATCTGTCATTTTAGTAATATTAATTTTTTGGTGTTTTAAACAACATTAACAATATCTTCTATGATCAATCCAGAATTTTTAGCCACTTGTAAGGCAGAATCGACTTCTCCTACATCAACTGGTTTATGAGCATCACTACCCAGACTGAATTTTACATTTTCAGTAGCTGCAACCTTTACAAACTCCTCACTTAAATAACCATGACTAGCATTTATTTCTAAAACAGTATCGGTTTTAGCTGCTTCACGGGCCAACCTCCGAGTATCAATATTGATCCGATAACCTGGATGAGTAATAATATCTATTTTATAATTATGCAGAGCATTAATTAAAGCATCAGTATTCTTCTCTCTGATTTCAGTTGATTTTAATCCTAATTTATCAATAATTACATTATTAAAGATAATCCCTACTCCATCTTGCCAACTTGCTGGCTTAATCGGTAAATGCAACCCTACCAATACAACATCCAACTCTTCTAAAATAAATCGTGGTAAATCCAACCTACCATCTAAACTGATCACATTTGCTTCGACTCCAGTCAAAACCTTAATCTCTGGATATAACCGATCATACTTATCTACTTCCCTTTTTATCTCTAAAAAGCTAGCAGCATCCTCAACCCCAAAACCATAACAGGCTGGCCCATGATCAGAAATAGCTACCCTTTCTAAACCCTTTGTGATTGCTACCTCTATATTCTCTCTAATACTCCCTTTCCCATGACTATAGATAGTATGAGTATGGTAATCAGCATTCAACCGCATCACATTCACCCCAATAATATTTTATCCTACCTCAACAAATAAATACTAATTTCTGTCTAACAGACTCTCCTTCACTTTTCGTTTAGCAGCCACAAAATCCAACACTTGCTGTACAGAAGTATTTAAGATATCATCTGCTGTCAATTCTGCCTTCTTAACTAACTCTAATGCTAAATCAAACTTGCCAACCTGCTCAAAATAATGAGCATCAGTTCCTAGCGAAAGTTTAACGCCTATCTCCTTAGCCTTCTTAGCAATTTCTAAACATCTTTCTTTACTACCTGGTCGACTATAATAAGAACTATTATTTATCTCCAACAGAGTCTGCTCTTCTTTGGCAGCTTGTAGCACCTCATTAATTTCAACTTCATATTCTGGGTTCCCAGGATGAACTATAATATCTACTAACGGATTACGCATTGTATTAATCATTGCCGCAGTATTTTCTTCTTTACTGCGGGGGTTATAGCCAGCCCCGACATGAAAACCAGCCAATACAAGATCTAGATTAGCCAACACCTCAACCGGTAAATCCAATTGACCCAATCCATCGAATATGTTAGCTTCTACTCCTTTAATGATTCTAATCCCTTCTATTTCATTTGGAACAACTCTTAAATTACCAAAATGATAAAGGTGAGACCCACCAGGCATATTTGGCCCGTGATCTGTGATGGCCATTACCTCAATCCCATTCTGTTTAGCTCCTGCTGCCATCTCCTTAACAGTAGAATAAGCATGACCACTAGCAATCGTATGAGTATGTAAATCAGCTACTAAATTCATCAATCCCTCTGCCCCCCTCTATCTTAATTAAATGAAAATACCCAATCTTGCTCCTACAATACCTACTAAAGCTAAAATAAAGTATCCTTCAATTCCTGTTAATTTAAATAACCTTAATACAGCAAAAACGGCCAATAAAGCTTCTGCCCAAAGTATATGTTGTAAATTGCTTGTACTATAAAGACTATTAAAGTTTAAAATTAATGGGGTAGTCAATACAACCAAACCAATTAAAGCAAATCTAAAGTAATCCTTAAGCTCCAAGATATTAGTTCTATTCCATAAATAATATAAGCCATACCAAACTATTGGAAATAGTAATAACCCCCAATAATAATTATTATACACTAAAATAGATGTAATTATAGTAGCCAATGCATAAGAATAATACCAAATATTATCTCGGTGAAAGAGCGGCTTAAGCCCTTGAATTAAAAATATAGCTAATCCAACAACAGGAAATAATCCAGCAATAATTGACAGTTCAGATAAAAATTGAACTGGTGTTGCTCCTAGTAATCCCTGCACCACTGGTACACTAAATAAGATCAATAGGTTAAACATTAACAGAACCAAAACAAAATATTTAGTCCCTTCTAAAAATTCAAATGTTTCCTGAAAAGCAAATGATAAAATCACGACTAAACTTAAATTTAAAACCAAACTTATATTTCCTGATAAAATAGTTAAAGTAACAGCTAATAAACTTACTAGTAAACCATATTTAAAGCCAGCATTGTAATCAACTAAATTACTTCCCCAAATCAACTCTACTATAACTCCAATAGTAATTCCTGTACTAAAACCTTCAGACCCTAACAAGCTACCTACCAGCGGGGCCAACACAATCGGATGAAATAAAACCTTCCCTCTAAAATCAAGTTGCCGTCTAGCATAAACTAAACCAGTAATTAACAAAGCCAATATTAAGTTGAATATCCTTACTCACTCCTTTACTATTTATTTCTTCTAATTATTGTTTCCATAATTAGTTACATTATCCTTCTTTTTAAATTACATTGTATTGATATATAGTGGCACTTTGCCACTATATATCAGTGTACAGTTTACAGTTGATGGTTGACAGTGGATAGAAAAAATCTAAAAGCAGATTTTTTCATCACGAAGGGTTTAAAAAACCCGAAGGAAAACCATTAAAAACTTAAATCAAAATCACTCTAAACCTGCGAACATAAGGCATTTCAGAGGTCTTAATTTTTTAAGGTTTTGATCTTAACTGTAAACTGTTCACTGTACACTGTCAACTCAATTATGTGTCACAAAGTGACACATAATTGTAATAAATCCCTAAAATTAAAAAAGAGAGATATAAAATCTCCCTTTAAAGAAAATTCTATTCTGTTAAAGATCACATCACAATCTCTTCTTCATCCCAATCACTAGTTTCATACTCTGCTAAGACCCCACGATAGACCTCTACAGTCTGCTCAGCAATACTGGTCCAGTTATAATCCTCTTTCGCTTCTTGATAAGCATTAGCGACCATATTCTTAGTCAGTGCTTCATCATATAGAATTTTAAGTATATTTGACGCTAAAGATTTACTATCATCTGGATAAGTCTTCAATCCATTACGACGATGTTCAATTATCTCTCCTAGTCCACCCACATCCGAACCTACTAATGGAGTCTTAGTGATCATTGCTTCTAAAGCAACAATCCCAAATGGCTCATATAAACTAGGGAAGACAGCTACATCTGCTATTTGATACAAAGAATTTCTTAGTTTTTCTCGAGCATAACCGGTAAAATAAACGTGTTGGGCAATTCCTAACCTTCTAGCTTGGCTCTTCAAATCATCCTCTTTTGGTCCATTCCCAGCAATAATAAATTTAGTCTGTGGACTATACTTTAAGATTTGTGGTACAGCCTCTAATAAAACTTGGACTCCTTTCTCTTGCACTAACCTGCCAATAAAGAAGACAATATTCTCTTCAGGATGAGCAAAATTGGTCCTAAAGTTACCGTCATATTGAGCAGAAAAGTTCTCTTCTTTAACACCATTTCTAATAACTTTAACCTTGTCTTGAGGCAAAGAAAAATGCCCCGTTACCTCACTTTTCATATAATCACTACAACAGATTACTTCCCAAGCTTCATAGGTTGTCCACCATTCAATGTCATTGATATATTTTTGCTCTTCATTATGGATACCATGATTTCTACCAACTTCAGTAGCATGGATAGTCGTTACTAGTGGTAAAGCATAAGTATGTTTCAGGGTTTGACTAGCAAAGGTTACTAACCAATCATGACTATGAATTAGATCAATTTGATTATTATTAACAACTGAAATTGCTTTTTCAAGCAATTTATAATTGAGCAGCATAACCCATGAAGAAAAATCAGGGGTAGAGATTTTAGGGGTATAAACTCGATAAACATGTATTCCATTTTTTTGCTCATACTGTGGTGTATCTTCTGTTCCTTGTGTCACTAAATAAATTTCAATCCCTACCTTAGACAATTCAGGCAATAAATCATATAAATGACTGGCCAATCCTCCCTTGCTATATGGTGGGTATTCCCAAGACAAGACTAATATTTTCATTTCTTTCCCTCCAATTTCAATTGATAATGTACAATTTACAATTAAACTCCAAAGATAAACCAAAACATTAAAAAATCTACAATAACTCTCATGGTTTTAAACCTCACCCACACTCTCACAGACAACTGACATATTATATTGCAATAAAATTTTACTTCAAATCTATAATATAGTAATCGTAATACGAAAACTTAGCTTAAGTTAACTCGTAGATACATATGCTCTTTAATTATAAATTTACCTAGTTACCTTTTTTTATTCACAATAAGATGAATATCTTAACTTTAAGTTTAGCATATTAATAAAAGTAATCCTTATAATTGGAGGTGAATCAATGAATAAAAATGGATTACTAGCTATAATTTTACACGCTCATTTGCCGTACGTCCGACATCCAGAAGACAAACATGTCCTAGAGGAAGAATGGCTTTATGAAGCAACCACTGAAACTTATATTCCGTTAATCAAAATATTTTCAAATCTTATTCAAGATGGAATCAACTTTAACCTTACGCTTTCACTATCTCCAACTTTAATCTCTATGCTGACAGATGATCTACTCCAACAGCGTTATCTAGATTATTTGGATAATTTAATTAAGCTTAGTACTAAGGAACTAAGTAGAACTAAAAACAATTCAGAACTGCATCATTTGGCCGAAATGTATCAGCAAACTTTCTTAGAAGCTAAAAAAGTTTGGAGAGCTAATGATGGCAATTTAATCACTGCCTTTAAACAATTTCAGGATCTTGGCGTACTAGAAATAATTACTTGCCCTGCTACTCATGGCTATCTACCTTTGATTAAGTTGTATCCTGAAGCTGTTAAAGCTCAAATTAAACTAGGAATTAAGACTTATCAACAACATTTTGATCGTAAACCAGCAGGAATTTGGATTCCAGAATGTGGTTATTATCCTGAACAAGATCAATTCTTATGGGAAGAGGGAATTCGCTACTTCTTTACTGATAGTCATGGTATCTTAAATGCAAAACCTAAACCACATTATGCCAATTTTGCTCCTATCTATTGCCCTTCTGGAGTAGCGGCTTTTGCTAGAGATTTAGAGTCTTCCAAGCAAGTCTGGAGTGCTACAGAAGGCTATCCTGGTGATTATGATTATCGTGAATTTTATCGTGATATTGGCTATGATTTAGACTATGATTATATAAAGCCACATCTTCATCCTGAAGGCTTTAGAAAACAGACTGGTATCAAATATTATAGAATTACTGGTGAAGGTAGCCATAAAGAACTCTATAAACCTCATTGGGCCAAAGAAAAGGCTGCTATTCACGCTGGAAACTTCCTCTTTAATCGCCAAGTTCAAGCAGAATATCTTAACCAACGAATGGACAGAACTCCAATCATTATTTCACCTTACGATGCAGAGCTATTTGGACATTGGTGGTATGAAGGGCCAACTTGGTTGGAATTCTTAATCAGAAAAATAGCTTGTGATCAACAAGAGATCGCATTAAGCACCCCTAGTCAATATTTAGATAAATATCCAATTAATCAAGTTGCAACTCCCTCACAATCAAGTTGGGGTGATGAAGGATATAACCAAGTTTGGTTAAATCAAACTAATGATTGGATTTATCCTCAACTCCATCAGATGACTGAAAAAATGATTAATTTAGCTAACAAAGTAACCAATCCTAATCAACTGGAAGAAAGAACACTTAATCAGCTTGCTAGGGAATTATTGTTGGCCCAAAGTAGTGATTGGGCATTCATCTTAAAGACAGATACAATGACAGAGTATGCCACTAGACGCCTTAATCAGCACTTTGAAAACTTCGAAAAGCTTTATCAACAGTTGCAACAAAGTAGGATCAATAACGACTATTTAAAACAGTTAGAGGCTAAAAACAATCTATTTCCAAACTTAGGCTATAAAATTTATCAAAGTAATGAGAATGCTAATTATAAAGAGGTGACTATTTGATGTTACTATTAATCTATTCTTTAATTGCTATTGTAATCAGTGGAGTAATCTTTTACTTCCTGTGGCTTGAAAGGGATGATCCAGAAGAAAAACCTGAATTGAATCAACAACGGACTGACTCACAAACAGACTTAAATAGGTTAAATTATGATCTAGAAACTGGAGAAGAATTAACTAATCTTGATGCTGATTTTGAATTTGACAACTTAATTAGTCACTACTGGAGAAAAGGTATTGATCAACAAGCAGAAGACTTTATTCGTCTCCCTTCTGATGCTTATATAAATATTCCGCCCCTAGCTCAAGAAACATTAGATGATCTTAGGGAAGATATCTGTAATAACAGATTAGTAATATTGACTCAATCTCCAGAATCAATTCATGCTTATTGGAATGTATCAGGCTTAGATTCAGGGGAGGGTCGACCAACCCTTAGGATTTATGATCTTACAGTAGGGTTAGAAGGAGTAGTTGATAATTATTTCGATATAGAAATTTCACCTACTACTGATAATTGGTATATTGAAGTACCAAATAAAAACCACAAATATTATGCAGAGATTGGTTTACTAACAGATGGGCACCTGTTTATCTCTTTAGCAAGATCAAATTCAATCTTAATCCCTACTGATCAACCTGAATTTGAATATGGTGAGTTATGGATGGAGGTTGTTGATCATCAAAAAGAATATGTTGCTTATCAACCCAATGCCTCTTTAGAATCTAATCATGAAATTTCAAACACTTCTTCCTCTACTCTAGTCAAAAATGATTAACTAATTACAGTCAATATAAAAAAATAAAGGGCTTTCGAACTTAAGTTCGAAAGCCCTTTATTTTTTTAGCTATATTGTTGACCATTATGAACTTCAAAACTCCAGTTATGCCCATTATTATTATCCCAGTTTTCTGCTGAGTCTTTGAAGCAAAAATTTAATCGTTCAGTAGTATTGACTCTTAATTGAGCACTCCATTCTCCTGTAGAATTAGGTTCCATTTTAATATCTGTTATCTCACGCCAATTATCATTATAACCAACCCCAGCATGCAAATAAACTTCGTTTGCTCCTTCATCTGTTAACAATCCTTTATAATTAACTGTCACTTTCTCTCCAGCACTAATTGGTGTTGGGTTTACCACTACTTCTGAATGCTCCAACTTAACGCCCTCCTTTAATAGTATTTACCTATAGTATTTACAATAATCATTATCTTATAATAGACAATTTTTGTTATTAGCTACTCCGTTCAGCTACTTTATTTAATATAAATTTAATCAATACTCCAATTAACGACAATAATAATATGATTACAAACCCAAAAATAATAATAAATTTAAAATGTAAATCTAAAGATGGGCCAACAGCTTTAATAGTAGCCAACTGCTGTTCTTCTACATCAAAGCTTCCTAGAATCTCTTTTTGCTCCATTCCTTCAGGTACTAAAATATCCAAAACATTCGGATTTAAATCAGTATTAGTTCCTCCTCCAAACTTCCAGCCAGTTGGCTCTTTTTGTACTTCCCGATAATTATCATAACCAAAGCCATCTAATGAGCCTACCAAAACATAATAATGTGCTTTTTCTAAGTCACCTAATTTCTGTTGGGGAATAGTAACTTTAATCGTTTGATTATCATCTAACACTGCTATATTTCCTTCCTCAACCCTTCCATCTACTTCAACATCAGCCCGATGATCAAAAATCTCCAATGACCAACCAGTGATCTTGAGCAATTTATTCCAAGGATGTGCTTCTTCAAATTGAACATTGGCCCCAGGTTTAAAGGTATCTGTCCTTCCTCCATCTTGATTGTCAATATAAACCTGGACCAACTGATGGCTAAAGCCATATTTAGCATGCCAAGGATTGGTCAACTCTACAAATTTAAAATAAAAATTATAATTATTATCTTCTTCTTCCACTCTGAAATAAGTCAAATCAAACAAACCCTGATATGGTTCAAATTGTTCACTTTTAGGATATAGATAACTCCCTGGTCCATATTCATCACCAATTGAATCTTCCATTTCAAAGATAACATTATTCCCTGCTTGAACAGAAATTCCAATTAATAATATACTTAAGCTAAGAAATAATATTCCTGTAATCCTTTTCATTAAAACCTCCCCTTTAGAAATTCTCTTATCTATTGTTATGAAATAAAGCAAGGGAATATTATTACCATAATTTAAAAACTCCGTTTAAATAATTTAAACGGAGTTAACTAATTAATATATATTCAACTTTTTTATTAATTCTGTAAAACCTTGTATAATTTAAACTTTATACTTTGAATTGTTCTATCAATTTTTGTAACTCTTGAGCCATTTCAGCTAATTCTTGTGATGAGTGAGTAACTTCATCAGACATACTACTTATATCTTCTGTTGCATTTATTACTTTATCACTATTTTCTGCTAAATGATTAGTAGAGTTAGCAGTTTGTTCTATCTGAATTGATGTTTCTTCTACTGCATTTTTGATACTATTAAATACATTACCTGTTTCTACTGCTATTTTTCTTCCTTTTTTAGCTTTAATCTCAACCTCTTTTACTTTTTCTATTCCCTTTTTAGATTGTTTCTGAGTTTTATTAACTAAATCAGAAATTTCACCAGTCGCCTTAGACGTTTCGCTTGCCAACTGTCTTATTTCTTCTGCTACAACAGCAAAACCTTGTCCATGTTCCCCAGCTCTAGCTGCTTCAATAGCAGCATTTAAAGCAAGAAGATTAGTCTGTTCTGCAATATTAGTTATTAAATCAACTATCCGTCCTATTTCTTCTGAATTTTTATCTAATTTATTGATTACCTTCACAGTTTCAGTAACTACTATATTTATCTCTTTAATACTATTAACTGTTTCTTCTATATTTTGACTGCCTATATTAGTCTGTGAATTAGCCTGTTGAGAAAAACTAGCAACTTCCTGAGCACTTGCTGAAATCTCTTCGATTCCTGCTGACATTTCTTGAATTAATCCATTTGTTGCTTCTATACTAGCATTACCTTCTTGGGCACTAGCTGATAATTCTTCACTATAAGCTGAAACATTTTCTATTGAATTACGAATTTGAATTATCATATCTTTGATTTTATTTTTCATCTTGTTTATTGCTTCTACCATTTTTCCTGTTTCATCTTCAGCCTCAATATCAACCTCTACATTTAAGTTACCTTCAGAAATTTCTCTTGTAAAATCTACAACTTTTAAAATCGGATTAACTATTTTGTCACTCATAATATTAATCCCTATAAATAATAAAAGTGAAAGTAATGACATAACTACTAAAACAGAAATAAAGATGTTTCTAACCATTGAATCAATAAATTCTTGTGGAGCCCCTATATACCAAATTCCTATAATTTCTCCTTGAGCATCCTTAATAGGAGTATAAGCAGTTTGATAACTGTGTCCTACAACATCAGCCTCCCCGTAGAAATTTTCCCCTTCTTCTAATACAACTTGACCTACCTCATCTGATATAACAATTCCCACAGCTCGCTCTCCGTCAGCTATTACATTAGTTGTTACTCTTGTATCATCAGCAAAAATACTAACTGTATTATCAGTTAATTCACCAATATAATCAACTATTTCAAAATTTTCATTCATTAATATATCACCTTTATACAACTTATCACCTTCTAAGCTCCAATCACCTGGATATTTAGCATCAATAACATAATAAGCAGTCTGTAAATCAGTTCTTGCTTTTTCTACTGCTACTTCTTGAGCTTGATTGACAACAATGATTCTAATAGCAAATAAAGTTAAAACTCCTAAAATTATAATAGAAAATAAAAATAATATTAGTAGTTTGAGCTTAATTGATAACTTTTTGAATTTTGATAAAATCTTATTCATTGTTTTAATCACCCTTCATAGTTATAATTAACTTATTCATAATTTTGACTTCTCTCCACATTACCATTAGTTCTACAAGGCTTTGGTTTTTACCTTGATTGGACTTTCACCCATTGGATATATCTAGCTTCGCTGGACATACAACGTCCTATTAATGCTCTGCAACCTAATTTAATGCAACCTAAATTTCATAAGTCATCCCAAGCCTGCATTTATGCTCTGCCACTAGATATATAGTATAGGTAAAACTTTGATATTATCTCCGCTTTTTCCCCTACTCCACACTAGGCATGAGATTTTCAAACTCACCTAGCGTTTCATCTAGTTCTAAACTACTTTGATTCCACCATTTCCTAACATTGAATGAAACTTATTAAGCTTACTCAAAGCTTTTTCATTTAGATAAACCGTAATTCTATTGTTGTATTTACTATAATATTTTTGATAAATTTTAGATTTATAGCTTCTTTCAGAAAATGAGCTCGTAACCTGTTTTCTAAGGCTCTATTGACTGTAAAGGCAATTTCATTAAAATATAAATTAATATCTGTAGCCATTGAGTAGTAATTTTGCATCCCTAAAATCATTAAATTTAATTTATTTACCTCTTTTGCTTTAGGATTGTTTTTAATCTCTTTAATTTGTTGTTCTAACTTATATGCAATCACCACTTTACAAAAAATCTAAATAAAAAATAAAAAATGCGACCAATCTCCTTTTTAAGATAAGATCTCCGACCAAGAAGAATCAAGAAAGGAGAATCAGTCGCATGAATATTATATCAAATAATCAAAATAGTATCTACTCTATCATCAAAAAATTTGCTAATAATTGTCGTTATCTTTTCACAAAGAAGACTTTTAAAATGTTATTTTAGGTTATAATTTCTATTATGAGCTTTGAGAAAATCCATTCTCTCAGATTTATCTGGAATAATTTTATCTCTAAGCATATGAATAGTAGTCTAAATTCATTATACTACTTTTTCTCATATAGCAAATGGAGCTTAGGGAAGATGATGAAAAGAACAGTAAGTCTACTTTTAGATATTATCCCAGAAGAACTAAGAGATGAAAAAGTATTTCTAATTATTGATGACACTCTTCAAGAGAAATTCGGTAATAAATTCGCTGGTCATAATAACTTTTTTGATCATGTTAGGCGTAATGGTAGTAATTACTTGAAATGTAACACTTTCGTTTGTTTATCTATATCTATACCTATTTCTCAATCGGAGGATGGTCTTGAATATAAAACAATCCCAATTGGATTTAAATTATATAAAAAAGATAAGAGTAAACTGACTATTGCTCAAAAGCTAATAGATAACGTTCTAAGATTATTGAGTGATAAAGATATTACTCTTATCTGTGATGCATAGTATACAAAAGGTGATACAGTGGTGTAATTAATATATATTCAACTTTAAGATGAAGCTAAATTGATATATAGTTTCACTTTTAAAATTAAAATCTGCAACCAATAAACTTCAAAATCAGTTTCGAGAGGGCTAAAA
>NZ_JALKBX010000049.1 GCF_023227745.1 Natroniella acetigena
AATTATACCAAAAAACAAGGTGAAGTACAAGTTAACAATTTCCTATTATTAACATAACACAACAGCTTAAGTTTAAGTCTAAGGTTGAGGCTAAGTCACCCATCTAAAAGAGCAAGTTCTAGTCTTTACTCAGACTTAGACTTGAACTCAAACTTAATTGAAATTTACCTTATTATTTTAACATAGATTTTTATTTTTTTCAATCCAGGACTTACTCTTCAACCCCCAATTGATCACTATATTCATCAATTACAGTCGAACGAGGATAAGAACCTAACAACGTACACCAAGATGTCTTAACAGCTAATATTTCCAAAGCCTCTTTAATTTCAGGTTCTTGATAATGCCCCTCAAAATCAATAAAGAAGATATAATCACCTAATAACTTTCTAGCAGGTCTGGATTCAATCCGAGTTAAGTTTATCCCCCTAATTGCAAATTCATGTAAAATATCATATAAAGCTCCAGGATGATCTTTCTTTTGAGGAGAACAGACAATTGAAGTCTTATCTTGATTACTTTTAGTATTACCATTAGTATCTAAAACAATAAACCTAGTCCAATTCTCTTGATTATCCTGAATTTGATTAGCTAAAATTTGTAAATCATAATAATTAGCAGCCTGCTGATTCCCAATAGCAGCCCAACATCCATTAAGATTTTTAAGTTTCTTAACGGCTTCTGCTGTACTATTTGCAATATGAATCTGATAATCAACTAAATTTTCTTCTAAAAACTTGCGACATTGGGCCAACGCCTGACGATGTGAAATTACATGTTTAATCTGCTCTAACTTCACTTGCTCTTTAGCTAAAAGACTATGCTCAATTGCAATTATAATTTCATTATTAATTTTTAAATCTAACTCTACCAACAAATCTAAAGTCAATGTTACTGCACCCTCCAAAGAATTCTCAACAGGAACAATTGCTTGATCTATATCTTCTTCCAACACTGCCTCTAACAAACTTTTAATATCAGAATAAGGAACATATTCTCTTACTTCCTGTTGATACTTCTTAGCTGCTATTTCAGTAAAGGTTCCTGTAGGACCTAAATAACCTAATTTATTCACTACTCTCACTCCTAAATTTTAATCAATTTAAATAGACTTCACACTAACTAGATTTATCTATCAAATATTCTAGTTATTATATTTAATGGAACAAATTTTCCACAAAAGACATACTTTATACTAAAGTTATTAACTAATTAATAAGGAGGGAGACATTTATGATTTTTTTTGAAAAAGATAACAGTGACAAAAAAGAAGATGATTGTACAAGATACCCTCCTGTCAATCCATACACTTTATTTCTAATTTTTATACTATTGTTATTATCTGATATCACTATTTTAACAATTCAAAGAATATTAGAAAGTAAATAATACTTTTTAATATTCACTCAACAAATCATGATAATTATGTATAGTCAAACTCACATAAGATTTACTCTATAAAAAAACATCCACAGTACTGTGGATGTTTTCTAATTATTAAATTAAGCAAGTAGGTCTATAAGCCGAGTTCTGTATACCCTCACAGGCGATAATCATCCATCTAGGATAATAGTTGCCTATTATCTCAAGCGACCTTACCCGAGAAGACGGGCGGACAACCCTTAACCTCCTCCTATTTGGTCTTGCTCCGGCTGGGGTTTACCATGCGGTCCTTGTCACCAAAAACCCGGTGCGCTCTTACCGCACCCTTTCACCCTTACCTGCATGATACTCACTGCAGGCGGTATACTCTCTGTGGCACTTTCCCGCGGATCACTCCGGCTGGTCGTTAACCAGCAACCCGCCCTACGGAGCCCGGACTTTCCTCAAGTACAACTTTAGAGTTGCACTTGCGATTATCCGACCTACTTGCTATCTAATATCCAATTGCTGATTAAGATTATAACATCTCCATTATTAATTGTCAATAATGATTTTTATTTTTCCAACTTAAAGATCTATCTCAAATTTATTAGCTAACAAAATCCCATAATAAACCCCATGCTCAAAACTACCTTCATCATCTTTAACAGCCAGTTCAGCTATCAATTCTTGGTATTTAGAAGATAAATTAACTTTCTTCTTGCTTGCTAATAATTCTTCAATAATTTTTTCTGGCTCCCACCTTTCTTTCCCCCGTCTATCCATAGCAAGGTTTGCTAACAGATCTGCCTCTTTATTCTCCTCACGAGGAATATGAACAAAATCAACAGTAGCAAACTCTTTAACCAAACTTTTAATTTGATTATATAACTTCTTTAATCTTTTATTTTTAACTCGATATTCACCTGTCAATTGCTTGACAAGCAATTGACTGTCAGATCTAACCTCTAAACTATTATCACTATATTCTGCTTGTAGTTCCTCTAGAATTTGAATTACCGCTTTATATTCAGCTACATTATTTGTTGCTTTACCGATATAGTTAGCAATTTCTTTAACCTTAGCTTCAGTTTGATCATAAGCAACAGCCCCTACTCCAGCAATTCCAGGATTTCCTCGTGACCCTCCATCAGTATAAACAATTAATTTAGTCAAATCATTCTTCCTCCTTTTCCCAATACAAAATCCTACCACAATTCTCACAAAATGCTATTTCAATACTCTGCTTAACTTTTTTAATTAAGTTCCGTGGTAATGTCATTCTACATCCTGTACAATAATTATCTTCCAATTTCACTACTGCTCTAGCATTCTTTTTAGCATATAATTTATTGTACTTTTCCAACAAGTCTTCTTCTATTCTACTCTTTAATTCTAGTTTATTTTCTTTTATTTTATTTAATTTCATCTCAATACTTTCTTCTTTATTCATTAATTTTTCCTTTAACTCCTCAATTTTATCCGTTTTACTACTCATTTTTTCTTCTAAACTTCCTAATTCCTCTTCTTTTTGTTCCAAAATCATCATCATCTCTAATATTTCTTCTTCTAACTGCTCCCTAACCTCCTCAGTCTTCGTTAATTTTATTTGAAAATCTTCTAATTCTTTAGGACTATAATTTGTTTCACCATATAGTTTGTTTTTATATTCTTCTTCCTTTCTTGTTACACGAGCATTCTCAAACTCTTTTTCTTTGATTTCTTTATTCAACTGCATTATCTCTTCCTCTTTAGTTTCCAATTCAACCTTAAGTTGATCTAATTGTTTTGTTAACTTTAATACTTCTTGCGTTTCTAAATCATTCTGTGCTGATCTTTTTAACTTTTCTTTTCTAGCATCCAACTTTTGTAATTGATATAATTCCTCTCTACTCATTCAATCCCTCCTAATATTCTTAGTACTCTCTCAGCTAAATTTAAATCTATGACTAATTATTTCATCTTCCAATATTTTCTTTTAGCTGAGAGTATTCTCTTAAAATATTTATATAATAGAAAAAAGCAGGTCTGCTTTTGACCTACTTAAATTACTTGAAATGGATTGGTATTCACTTTTGATTTTATAACTTCTACTTCTAAATTATTATTTTCGATCTCAGTTACTAGATATTCTGCTACTCCTTCTTTCATGATTTTTTCTGTACCATAATGACCAGCATCAACTATAGCTAACCCTTCTTCTTGAGCTAATTGGCCCTGATGATACTTTAAATCTCCAGTTACTAATAGATCAGCTCCTTTAAAGGCAGCTGTTTTAATATAATTTGCTCCACTTCCACTACACAAAGCGACTTTCTTAATCTCTCTCTTTAGATCTCCTACAACTCTAACAGTATCTAGTTCTAATCTATCTTTAATTAAATCAACATATTCCTGCAAAGGTAAGCTTTCTTTAAGATATCCTATCCTACCTAATCCAAATCTTTCTCCTTCATTTTCCAAAGGATAAATATCATAGGCAACTTCTTCATAAGGATGAACATCAACCATCTTCTTAATTACTTTACCTAGAATTTGGCTGGGTACAATTGTTTCTAAGCGACATTCATTAACTTGATTAACCTGACCTTGCTCCCCAAAATAAGGGTCAGTACCATCCAACGGTTTAAAACTACCTACTCCTCGCTGCTCAAAAAAACAGTCACTATAATTTCCAATCCAACCTGCTCCTAGCCTTCCTAGAGTAGATTTAACCTCCGTTACTGCCTCCTCTGGTACAAAAACAACAAGTTTTTTATATTGCTCTCTAGCTGTAACATCTAAAATATCCAACTCCTTAAGCTCCAACTCAGCAGCTAAAATATCATTTAAACCTCTAGGGGCAACATCATAATTAGTATGAGCAATATAAATTGAGATTTCTGCTTTGATTGCTTGCTGAATAATCATACCTAATGGCGTATCAAATCTTATTTTAGCTATCTTATCAAAAATTAATGGATGATGAGCGATAATTAAATCAACATCCTCATTAATTGCTTCTTGTAATACCTCTTGATTGATATCTAAACTAACCAAAACCTTTTCAACTTCTTGATTATAGTCACCTAGCTGCAAGCCAATATTATCCCAATCTGCTGCTAGATTCTTAGGGGCCAATTGATTAAGTAAATTAGTTATCTGCTGTAACTTAACACTCATAATTTCCCCCTCCTTCTTCATTAAAATAAAACCAGATATTATATATCTTCAATAATTATTTCTTAATCCCTTTTATTTCTTTAAGTTTCTTGATCTTTCTCTCTAAGTTTTTTGATTTTTTATGTCCAGGGTTATTTTTAATAATTTCTTCCCTGATTCTTTCCCACTTATTGAGCAATTCAGTAGTATACTCTTCCCATAGTGGCTCTCTTTTTTCAATCAATATTGGTCCTAACTCTAATAAGAATTGATCATCAAATTCCATATTGCCAGGTTCAATTACTATTATTTGATAAATGTGTTCATCTTTCACTAAACTTTCATCTATAATTTCAAAGTTATTGTTGACTAACCACTTTCTTAAAGAAGTAGCTCCTGCCATCGGCTGCAAAATAAGCCGGTCTAGTTTTTGGGCCAACTCATAATCAGCAGCAATTATATCTTGCATTGTTTGACTGCCCATCCCAGCAGTAATTACCGTTTCTACTTCTCCACCATTCAATACAGATAAACCAGAGCCTAACCTAACATCTATCTGCTTAGCCAATCCCATCTGCTTTACATTCTGCAGTGCAAATTGATAAGGCTTTTCTTTTGCATCACTAGCTATTATAGTTGGACAATCAGTATTTTGAGCTAAATATATCGGTAGATAAGCATGATCAGTCCCAATATCAGCTACTTTAGTTGGTAAATCAAGCATTTCTACTATAGCTGCTAATCTAGGTGATAACTTCATAATCTTCTCCTTCTAGCTATTTAAAATCTTCTATTTTTTTCTCAAACATTAATAGCGATCTAAAGTATAAAAGAACAAAATGACCTTCAGTCACAGTCTAAAGTTAAGCAAACCATTAAAAACCTTAAAAATAAAAGTTCTCCACAACCTATAAAAAGCATAATCTCCTAAACAACAAGGAAAAAAGTGGCTAAGCCACTCCCAAAACAATCCTTTTAATTCAAATAATCTTTTAGCTTTTTACTTCTACTTGGATGTCTTAACTTCCTCAATGCCTTAGCTTCAATCTGTCTAATTCTTTCTCTAGTCACTCCAAACTCTTTGCCAACCTCTTCTAAAGTTCTAGAACGTCCATCTTCAATTCCAAATCTTAATTCTAAAACCCTCTTTTCCCGATCAGTTAATGTATCTAATACCCCATCCAACTGATCCTGTAACAGCATAAAAGAAGCAGCTACAGAAGGTGCTGGAGCATCTTCATCTTCAACAAAATCACCTAAAAAACTATCTTCTTCCTTACCAATCGGCGTCTCTAAAGAGACTGGTTCTTGGGCAATCTTCTTAATTTCACGCACCTTCTCTTCAGTAATATCCATCTCTTCTGCAATTTCTTCTGCCGTTGGCTCACGCCCTAACTCCTGTACTAAATGTCTAGATACTCTGATCAATTTATTAATTGTCTCTACCATATGAACTGGAACTCTGATCGTTCTTGCCTGATCAGCAATAGAGCGTGTAATAGCTTGTCTAATCCACCAGGTAGCATAAGTACTAAATTTATATCCTTTTGTATAATCAAACTTTTCTACAGCTTTAATCAAACCTAAATTCCCCTCTTGAATCAAATCTAAAAATAACATTCCTCTACCTACATATTTTTTAGCAATACTTACAACTAGCCTTAAATTAGCTGCTGCTAGCATCTGCTTAGCATCTTCATCGCCTTCTTCCATTCTTTTAGCCAATTCTTTTTCTTCATCTGCAGTTAATAAATCAACTTTTCCTATCTCTTTTAAATACATTTTGACGGGATCATCAATTCCAACCCCACTAGGTACACTTAAGTCTAAACCACTATCAGTTGCTTCAACATCTTCCTCTTCTTTATCATCTGCTTTTGCTTCATCTTCACCTGCAATTTCAATCCCCATTGAAGAGAAATTTTCATAAATCTCCTCAATTTGATCTGTATCTAAATCTACATCCGATAATGTATCCATTATTTCTTCATAGCTAAGTTCACCTTCTTTTTTACCTTTAGCTACCAAACCCTTAACTCTTTCTTCAATAACCTCTCTCTTTTCTGACATTTAAAACCCCTCCTTTCTCAATAAATTTTGATACTCTTTCAATAAAGAATTAACTTGCTTAAAATTACCGTCCGACTCTGCCCGTTTAATTTTAGATTCTAACTGTTTTTTCTTCATTAAGATCCGATACTCCTTTATTTTTTTTATATAGTCAGATATTACATTCTCAACACTAAAATCAATCTCTTCTCCAACAGTTAACTTCAACAATAGCTCTTTATCCTCTTTTCTATTTAATTCTGCTAATAAATGATTTATATCTAATTGCTTCTGTTGTTCATAAAAATTAAATATTATTGCAAATAAATTCTGATATTCTTGTTTAACAAAATCAGTTGGTTGCAAAATTTCTTGAAATCTTTCAATCAATTCAGACCGTTTGAGCATCATCTTCAACAGCTGTTCCACTGATAATCCATTAACAGCATTAATATAATCACTTAAATTAACAGTATTAAGCTTTTCTTTAAGTTTTGGCTTATATTTATTATTCCTATTCTTCTGCTTTCTATCCTGCCTTTTATTTTTTGCCTTATAATTTTTCAATTCAGACTTAAGTACTTCTTCTGTAACATTTAATTTTTGAGCAACCCTTTTAATATACTCTAACAACTCTACTTCATTTTTGATCTTAGCTAATACTCCCACAACTTGATTAACTATCTCTACTTTGTCATCTATATTAGTAATCATCCGCTCTTGTAAAATACTGTCCAATTTAAACTCTACTAATGTCTTCGCTTGCCTTTTTAATCTTTCAAATCCCTCTTGCCCTGCTTCTTTAATCAATAAATCAGGATCCTGATCAGCAGGTAATTTAATAACTTTAACAGTTAATCCAGTATCTTTTAGAATATCCAATCCACGCAATGTAGCCTTGGCCCCTGCTGTATCTGAATCATAAGCAATATAAACTACTTTACAGTATCTTCTAAGTAATTTGGCTTGCTCTTTAGTTAATGATGTTCCTAAAGAAGCAACTACATTCTTAATTCCAAACTGATAAGCAGTAATTACATCAGTATATCCTTCTACTATAATCGCTTCATCTTGCTTTTGAATCTCTGGTTTGGCCCAATTTAAACCGTACAGATTCTTACTTTTATCAAACAATAAGGTATCAGGTGAATTAAGGTATTTAGGCTGATTAGAATCCTCTATAATTCTACCCCCAAATCCAATCACCTGATTACGATGATTAAAAATAGTAAAGATGACTCGATTACGAAATCGATCATAATAGCCACTTGATTTTTTTCGAGGAATAACTAAACCAGACTCTGATAATATCTGATCTGAATAGCCTTTATTCCGTAAAAAACCATACAATCCCTGCCAGCGATCAGGAGCAAAACCCAATTTAAATTGATCTATTATTTCTTTATTAAACCCTCGCTGTTGTAAATATTGATGTCCTGCTTTTCCTATGTCAGATTCAATCAATAAGTAATTATAAAATTTAGCTGTTAATTTATGAATCTGCAATAACTTTTTTTTCTTCACTTGTTTTTGTTTCATTTTTGGAGAAAGATGCTGATCTGGCAATTCTAAATCAGCCCTCTCAGCTAAAAACTCAACTGTCTCTACAAAATCTAGTCCTTCAATTTCCATCACAAAATTAAAAATATTACCACCAGCTCCACAACCAAAACAATAATATAATTGCTCCTCAGAACTGACATTAAAAGAAGGTGTCCTTTCATCATGAAAAGGACATAATCCCCTATAACTTTTACCTCCTTGTTTCAATTCAACATACTCTGATATAATATCAATTATATTATTACTAAACCGAACCTGTTCTATAAACTCTTCACTGTAGGAACGAGTCAAATTTCTTCACCCTCTAATTAAATCTTACTCTTATTTTCTATTAACTCAATTAAATTCTCTTTAAATTTTTCTCGGTTTTCTTTATTATATTTACTTGATTTAAAAACGTATTTCTTTTGCCTCCTTAATCGACTCATAAAATGATTTCTACTCAATAAATAATCAATATTTTCTTCAGTAAAAACCCTTCCGTAAATTGAAATAGCAGTTGCACCAAACCCCAACACTAAAGCTGCTAACCCATAATCATTAGTTACTACTAAATCCTGTTTAGTCAAATGTTTTACTAACTCCAAATCTACAGCCTGATAATTACTATCAACAGTAATATATTTTGCTTCTAGCCTATTATTAGTATAATGAGCGGTGCTAATGAAAATTTGCACCGCTATTTTATAAGCTTTAGCAACTTCACAAATTTCTTCTTTAACTGGACAGGAATCACCATCAATTAAAATCCTCATAAATATCTCCTTAAAATTATATATAATTGACAGCAGTAATATTGTTTCGACAATACTACGCAAAATCCTTCCTCTAATTCAAAATTAAATCTTACTCTAAAGTATTTTTTCCAAATTCATTAAAATTATTCTACTAAAATCTATTTTTTAGCAACTCGAGCTACTCTCTTACCTAAAATCATTGCTTGCTGTTGTGCTACTTGATCTTCTTTAACTTCTTTCTGTCCACAAGCTCCTTGATGACCTGCATTGTCTTCAACAATACCATCACCCACTACAGTCATTCCTTGTATTAACATCATATCTTGTAAAGCTCGCACTGTAGTCTCTTGACCCCCAAATCGTGATGCTCCTACTGCTAAAGCTCCACCTACTGTATTAATCAAACTCTTTTCACTTCTTAAAGCTCGCGTTAAATCCCAAAATGCTTTTAATTGACCACTGACTGTTCCAAAATAAACCGGACTCCCAATAATCACTCCATCAGCTGCCCCCAATAAATCTAAATGTTTTTCTATCAAAGTCCCTTGATAACATACCTGAGTACAAGGACTGGAACAATGCTCACAAAAAGGAACTTCTAATTCTTCTAGGGCAGTAGCTATATTAATCAATTCCACTTCTGCCCCTTCATTTTTGGCCCCTTCTAGTGCCTTAGTTAACATTAAGGACGTATTTCCATCCTGATGTGGGCTACCATTAATGCCTATTACCTTCATGATTATTACCTCCTTGATTTTTAGAGTTTATTTCTAATAAAAGTTTGCAACTAACTATTATATATTAAATATGATCAGACAATAATCCTTTAATAATAACAAATTTACTTAATCGTAAATTTATAAACTCTAAAAAAATATTTTTTTAATAAAAGATTAGCCGACAAACTAAATTGTCGGCCGCTAACTAATTACATCAACTTAATATATTTTTTCTAATTAACTTATTTTTATTGATATAAAGTGGCACTTTGCCACTTTATATCAGTGTACAGTTTACGGTTGACGGTTAACAGTTAAAACCATTAAAATCTTAAATCAAAATCACTCTAAACCTGCGAACATAAGGCATTTCAGAGATCTTAATTTTTTAAGGTTTTGATCTTAACTGTAAACTGTTCACTGTACACTGTCAACTCAATAATGTGGCACAAAAGTGCCACATTATTGTGATATAGTTACAGTTTCATCTTAAGTTTACAAAACTAAACTTAAGTTAGTGTGTATAGTAATTGCTTTAAGAATTTCTAATCTTAGCTTGTGCTGCTGCCAATCGAGCTACAGGCACTCGGTATGGAGAGCAACTGACATAATCTAACTCATATTGATGGCATAGTGCAATTGATTTAGGCTCTCCACCATGTTCCCCACAGATGCCTACTTTTAAATCTGAATTGACTTGGCGTCCTGACTCGGTAGCTAAGTTAACTAATTTACCTACTCCAGCAGCATCTAATGTAACAAATGGATTCTCTTTAATTACTTCTCGTTCTAAATATTCATGTAAAAACTTACCTTCAGCATCATCTCTACTGAAGCCAAAAGTAGTTTGAGTTAAATCATTAGTTCCAAAGGAGAAAAATTCAGCTTTTTCAGCAATCTGATCAGCTGTCATACATGCTCGTGGTAATTCAATCATTGTTCCAATCTTATAATCAAGTTCTAGATCTACTTCAGCTAATAACTGCTCTGCTACTTTTTCAATTTTTTCTCTCAAAATTTCAAACTCATTTAACTCTGAAACTAAAGGTATCATAACCTCTAACTCTGTCTTAACTCCTTCTTCAGTAGCTAATTTGGTCGCTGCCTTAAAGATAGCTCTAACTTGCATTTCATAAATTTCTGGAATTAAAATTCCTAATCGGCAACCTCTAAATCCTAGCATTGGATTTGATTCATCCATATTCTTCACTTTTCTTAATAGCTTCTCTTTTTTCCTCAATTCTTCTTGCTCACCTTTAACTCTCAATTTTGTTACTTCTTCTACTAACTCAGATAAATTAGGTAAAAATTCGTGTAATGGTGGATCTAACAACCTGACTGTTACCGGTCGTCCTTCCATTTCAGCAAAAATTTCTTCAAAATCTTGGCACTGAATCGGTTCTAATTCTGCCAATGCCCCTTGCTTTTCTTGAGCTGATTCACTTAAAATCAACCTTTGCACAATTGGTACTCTATCAGCCGCCATAAACATATGTTCAGTTCTACATAACCCGATTCCTTCTGCTCCAAATTCAAAAGCCTTACTAGCATCAGTACCATTGTCAGCATTAGTTCTAACTTGTAACTCTTTATAACTATCAGCCCACTTCAAAATTCTTTTACACTCTTCACTCAATTTAGCTTCAGTCATCTCAACTTTACCTAAGATAACCTCTCCAGTTCCACCATTAATCGTAATTCGCTCCCCTTCTTCAACTGTCGTATCTCCTACTGTAAATTCTTTGGCTTCAAAATCTATCTTAATTAGATCACAACCACAAACAGCCGGTTTACCCATTCCTCTAGCTACTACTGCTGCATGACTAGTCATTCCACCACGAGTAGTCAATACACCTTCAGCTGCTAATACACCATGGATATCCTCAGGAGTCGTCTCTAAACTGACCAAAACTACCTTTTCACCATTTTCAGCTACTTTTTCTGCTTTATCTGCTGAAAAAATTACTTTTCCAGCTGCTGCTCCTGGTGAAGCCGGCAATCCTTTAGCAATTACTTCTATTTCAGCTTCTGGATCAATTTGACGATGTAATACTTTTTCTACATGCTCTGGCTCTACTCTTAATAATGCTTGCTCTCTATCAATCAATCCTTCTTCGGCCATATCAGCTGCTATTTTAATTGCTGCCTTAGCTGTTCTCTTTCCAGTTCTAGTCTGCAATAAGTAAAGTTGACCTTTCTCTACTGTAAATTCAATATCCTGCATATCTTGATAATGTTCTTCTAATATTTGTGTTACCTCTACTAATTGCTCATAAACTTCTGGTAATGAATCTTTGAAAGTTTGAATATCTTCAGGAGTTCTAATTCCAGCTACTATATCCTCACCTTGAGCATTTAATAAGTACTCTCCGTATAACTTATTCTCTCCTGTAGATGGGTTCCGAGTAAAGACAACACCAGTCCCTGAATCATTTCCCATATTTCCAAAAACCATAGTTTGAATGTTGACAGCAGTCCCTAAATCATGATCAATATCATGTGCATCACGATAAATAATTGCTCGTTTATTATTCCAGGAACCAAATACTGCCTCTACAGCAGTAATCAACTGTTCCATTGGGTCTTGAGGAAAACTAACCTCAGCTTCTTCTTTAACAATTCTTTTAAACTTATCAATCAATTCTTTTAAATGATCAACAGTTAAGTCTAAATCATTATCTGCTCCTACTTCTTCTTTTAAATCATCTAATTTCCGACTAAATTTATAAGCTTCAACCTTTAATACTACTTCACCAAACATCTGGATAAATCTTCTATAACAATCATAAGCAAATCTTTCATCTCCTGTTTCTTTAGCTAAACCTTTTACCGATTGATCATTAAGCCCTAAATTTAGAATTGTATCCATCATTCCTGGCATAGAAATTATTGCTCCAGATCTAACAGATAACAGCAATGGATTGGCATCATCACCAAACTTCTTATCCATGTTTTCTTCTAATTCAGTTAAATAATCTTGGATTCCTTCTTTTATAAATTGAGGTAATTCTTCACCAGTTTCATAGTAAAGATTACATGCTTCCGTAGTTACTGTCACCCCTGGTGGCACCGGTAATCCTAAACCAGTCATTTCACTTAAGCCAGCTCCTTTACCCCCTAATAGTGGTTTTAAATCTAATGACCCTTCTTCAAATGAATAGATATACTTTTTTTCAGAACACATCTTTTCTCAACCCCTTTTTATATTTATATTTAAATTTAAATAACTCACTTGTTTTATTGATATATAGCTTAAACTTAAGTTTAAGTCCAAGTCTAAATTTAAGTAAGACCTAAGACCTTATGGTTTTAATGGTTGGCTTAACCTCAACCTTAAACTTAAACTTAAGTTGTTTTGTAATAAAGTCACAATCCCATCTTCTGTCATTCATCAATATTTAACTTAAGTTAATGCATGTGGTCTCATTATAATTAAATCTGATCAGTTTCTGATAATATTTTACTAGCTGTTTCTTCAATTGATTTATTAGTCACATTAACCATCATACATCCTACTTTTCTCATAATTTTCTCGGCAAAGTTGAGTTCTTCTAAGATTCTACTTACTCTTGCATAGTTGGCCCGTTTACTAAAATTCATTACCCTTAATCTCTCTTCTCTAATCCCTCTTAAGTTATCAGGATCAATTGTTAAGCCAACTACTTTACTTGGAGGTAATTCATACAATTCCTGTGGTGGAGTTACTTCAGGAACTAAAGGGATATTAGCAGGTTTATACCCTTGATTAGCTAAATACATACTCAATGGAGTTTTAGATGTCCTTGAAATACCGATTAAAACAAAATCAGCTTCATCCAATTTACTAATATTCTTCCCATCATCACATCTAACAGCAAATTCTATACAATCGATTCTTTTAAAGTATTCTTGATCTAATCTACGATTTAATCCTGGCTCTCTTTCTGGTCTCTGACCTAATAATTTAGCAATTTTATTTACTGCTGTCCCCATAAGATCTACACTAGGAATATTCAACTTTTGCGCTTCACTCTCTATATATTTACATAACTCTGGTAATATAATTGTGTAAGCTAATAAAACATTCTTTTCTTCTTTAGATTTATTAATTACTTTAGATAGTTTAGCTATATTTGTTACATTATTAAAATTTCTGAGCCTAATTCTTTCAGTTTCAAACTGACTGATTACTGCATTAATTACATTTTCCGCTGTTTTCCCTACAGAATCTGATATAATAAAAATTACTAACTCCTCATTCTCTTTAATCATAGAAATTGAGCCTCCTTATCTCTCTAATGAAAAACCAACAAAAATCCTAACTATATCAGTCTTGCTGATCCTACCAATCACCTTTAATTTACCATCATCTTTAGATTCAACTACTGGTAAAGTATCTACTTCATATCTAACTATCTTTTCTGCCGCTTGAAAAATTGTATCTTCTTTCTCTACAGTAATAATATTGGGCATTCTAGTCATAGCTATACTAACAGGAATTTGATTACAATCATTTTCTCCCATAGTTACTTTCAATAAATCTTTTCTGGAAATAACCCCTATTAATATCTGTTGATCATCTATCACAAATAAAGAACCTACATCTTCAAAAAAAAGGGTGACAATCGCATCGTAAACTGAAGTCTCTTCTTTAACTACTACAGGAACTGATTTTATATCTTTCACTTTCTTTTCATATAATTTATCTAAATCTATAAATTTGCTATCTTTATTAGAATAAAAATATCCTACCTTAGGCTTAGCCTCTAAAATATTAGTCATAGTCAATACAGATAGATCAGCCCTTAAAGCTCCTCTAGTCAAGCTCAATCTTTCAGCTATTTTATGACTTGTTATTGGCTCATTATTCTTTACTATTTCCACTATTTTTTTTTGCCTAGTATTTAATTGAATCTTCACCCCTCCTTATAACTAACATAGTGCTCTCCCTACAAGTCTTGTGAGTTCTTCCAATATTTTCTTTTAACTGAGAAGACTCAACTACATATTAGTTTTAAGTTTTTATGAAGTATATTATATGATATATGATGTATTAATAAAAAATATGTTGTGTTATTTATTATATATACTATACTAATCTCTTTTCTCCTGCATCTTTTATGTTTTTATGCATCTTTTATATTTTTTATGCAACTTAATTGATTACTAGAAGTTTCTTATCGAATTTTTTATAAATCAACTACCTTTAAGACTTCTATAGCCAACCTCTCAATTGACTTCTCAGTAACATCAACTACAGGAATATCTAAACTCACTAATACTTTTTTTGCATATTCTATTTCCTCTGCTATCCTTTCTGCTTGTGAATATTTAGAATTAATAGGCAAACTTAAATCATTAACTTTTCTTTTCCGTGATTTTTTTAAATGATTCTGTTCAATTGTCAAACCTACCATCTTACCTTGATAAAGTGATAGTCTATCTAAATCCAAACTAAGTTCAGGAACTAAAGGTAAGTTAGAAGTTTTATAACCTCGATACCCTAAATACAAGGAAAGAGGCGTTTTTGCAGTACAGGAGACTCCTAATAAGACAATATCTGCTTTATCTAATTTATCCCAATTAATACGATCATCAGCTTCTACAGAAAACTCCATTGCCTTTATTTTTTTTAAGTAATCAAGCTTCACTATTATCTCCCCCTTTTATCTAATATAATAGATAATATTGCTAGATTAGAGGGGGTATTAATTATTAGCTCTCTTTAGTAGCTAGAACTTCTTTCTTAAAATAAGATGGTTTATATTCAATTCTATGTTTAGCTTTAATATGTCTTACCGTTCTTGTTTTACTTCTCATTACAATAGAGTGTGTTTCAGCTTGCTCTCCATGATACCTAACACCATTTAACATTTCTCCATCTGTTATCCCAGTTACCGAAAAGATAGCGTCATCTCCTTTAACTAAATCATCTATACTAAAAATCTGTTCTATATCCTCAATCCCCATCTGTAATGCTTTTTCTGTTTCAGAATCATTACGTGAATGTAATTGGGCTTGCATATCACCACCTAAGCATTTAAGTGCTGTAGCAGTCAACACCCCTTCTGGTGCTCCACCAATTCCAATTAACATATCAACTCCACTATACTCTAAAGCAGTAGCAATACCTCCTGCAACATCTCCATCAAGTATAAACTTAATTCTAGCTCCTGCCTCTCTAACCTCCTCGACTATTTCTTTATGGCGCGGTCGCTCAAGTATAATAACTGTTAGATCTGATACATCCTTACCCTTGGCTTCAGCCACTGCCTCTAAATTTTCAGTTGGAGAAGCTTCTAGATCAATTACTCCTTTAGCTTCCGGGCCAACAGCTATCTTCTTCATATACATATCAGGTGCATTAAGTAGATGTCCTCTCTCAGCCGCACCAACAACGGCCAGAGAATTAGGCAAACCTTTAGCAACTAATCTAGTCCCCTCTACTGGATCAACTGCAATATCTAATTTTATATCTTCTCCAGCCCCAAGCTCTTCGCCAGTGTACAACATTGGTGCTTCATCCTTTTCTCCTTCCCCAATTACTACAGTACCTTCCATATTTACAGTATCAAAAGTAGCTCGCATTGCATCAACAGCCGCCTGATCTGCTGCTATCTTATCTCCTTTACCCATCCATGGTGCCGCAGCCAACGCAGCAGCCTCCGTTACTCTAACAAGTTCTAAAGCTAATTCTCGTTCCATTTAATATAACCCCTTTCCAAGATTTAATGTATTACATAGTTAATACAAAGTAAAAAGTATAACACATTATTACTTTTAAATAATATATATTATACTACTACTCTATTTAGTACCCTTTTCCTGCTTTTATGGTAAAAAAATAAATGTCTTAATTTTATGAAAAATAATAAGTATAATGATACTTTTACAAATATAAATTATAAAAAAGCAACCCAATTTTTAACTTGGGTTGCCTTCTTATTAATCAATTACTATTTTAGTTAAATCAGCTATCCTCGATAGTAGTTGTGAAACAGTCTTTAATAATCCTAACCTATTATTTTTAATCTCCTGATCATCAGTCATTACCATTACTGAATTAAAGAAGTTATCGATTGGCTTCTTCAATTTAGCTACTTCCTGTAAAGCTTGTAAGTAATACTTTTTAGCAGTCAATTGCTCGATCTCTTCTCTGACCTCCTGATAAGCAGAATATAATTGTTCAGTTGGCTCTTCTCGGAATAGTTCAGGATCAAATTGCTTCTCTTCTGCTTTAGCTGCTAGATTACTTGCTCGATTAAAGGCAGTAATCAATTCTTCAAATCCTTCTTCTGCCCTAAACTCCATTAATGCATCTGCTCGCATTAATGTATCATTAACATCATAGTAATTAATCGCTAATACCGCATCTGATACATCATATCTAATCTCCGCTTCTTCTAATAAGTTCTGCAATCTCAATTTAAAGAAGTCTAATACCTGCTCTTTAACTTCGACTGCTGAAGCTTCTAGTTTATTCTGCTCAGCTAATGAATCTAACGCAGTATCAATTAATTGATCTAGTTGTAGATTTAGACCAGCATCAACAATAATCTTAACTATCCCTTGGGCCTGTCTGCGTAATGCATATGGATCTTGAGATCCAGTTGGAATAATTCCGACACTAAAACACCCTACAATATTATCAATCTTATCTGATATACTGACTACCCTAGAAATTTCTAATCCAGGTAATTGATCTGTCGCATGTCGTGGTAAATAATGTTCAAAGATTGCTTGAGCAACCTCCTCTTCTTCACCATCTAAGAGGGCATATTCTTTCCCCATCGTACCCTGTAACTTAGCAAATTCATTGACCATCTCTGTTACTAGATCTGCTTTAGCTAACTTAGCAGCCCTTTTAGCTTGCTCAATCTCAGCATCAGACAGCTCAAGTAATTGACCAAAATTCTCTGCTAAAGTAATCATCCGTTCAATCTTTTCATATAAAGTTCCCAATTCTTTTTGAAAGATAATATCCTTTAACTCTTCAACTTTATCCTCTAACTTTTCTGCTTGATCCTCTTGATAGAAAAAGATCCCATCAGATAAGCGAGCTCGCAAGACCTTCTCATTTCCTGCTCTAACCGTACCTATATACTCATCTGTTCCATTTCTAACTGTAACAAACATATTCTTTAAATCTCCTGCTTCATCTCTAACTGGAAAATACCTTTGATGCTCTCTCATCGATGTAATCAATACCTCTTCAGGTAATTGTAAAAACTCTTCTTCAAAGCTCCCAGATAAGGCAGTAGGATACTCAACTAAGAAATTGACCTCCTGTAACAAACCTTCCTCAATAACTACCTCTACATCATATTCCTGTCCAATCTCTTTAATCTGTTCAACAATCATTTCTCTTCTTTGTAAATGATCAACAATTACATATTCCTCTTTTAATTTATTAAAATAAGTAGTTGCCTCTTCTATCTTAACTTTACCTTCACTTAAGAACCTATGACCTAAAGTCCAATTATCTGATTCAACTCCAGCTAATGAAAGCTCTATTTTCTCAGTGCCATAAAGGGCCAATAACCACTTAATAGGTCGGGCAAATCTCAACTCTTGATTGGCCCATCTCATTGCTTTAGGGAAGTTTAAATCTTTAATAATCTTAATTAAGATTTGAGATAGTAATTCAGTAGTTGCTTTTCCTTCCTCTACAGTAACAGCAAATACATACTTACCATTCTCTGTATCCCTAATTTCTAACTCTTCTGGGTCAATCCCCTGTCCTCTAGCAAAACCTACTCCAGCTTTAGTAGGATTTCCTGCATCATCAAAAGCAACACTTTTAGCAGGCCCTCGTACTTCTTTCTTCAAATCACTCTGCTGCTCTGCTACATCTTCAATATATAAGACTAATCTACGTGGAGTTCCAGTAGCTCTTACTTCTCCAATTTCAACTCTATTATCTGCAAATAAATTACAAGCCAACTCCTCTAATTGCTCAAAAGCTCCTTCCATAAAACCAGCAGGAATCTCTTCAGTTCCAACCTCTAACAATAAATCATTACTCATTGTCTCGACCTCCTTTCAAGAGTGGATATCCTAATTCTTCTCTCTTCTCAACATAAGCTTGAGCACATAAGCGAGCTAAATCACGCACCCTACTAATATAGTTTGTCCTTTCTGTCACTGAAATAGCTCCTCGTGCGTCCAATACATTAAAGGTATGAGAGCACTTTAAGACATAATCATAAGCAGGTAAAACAAGCACTTCCTCAATTGCCCTCTTAGCCTCCTGTTCATATAAATTAAAGAATGTCAATAACGTTTCAATATCTGCTACTTCAAAACTATACTTAGAATGTTCAACCTCTGCTTGATGATGAACATCTCCATAACTTACTCCATCAACCCACTCAATATCATAAACACTATCTACCTCTTGTAAATACATTGCAATCCGCTCTAAGCCATAAGTTATCTCAACAGCTACTGGCTTACATTCAAGCCCTCCTACCTGCTGGAAGTATGTAAATTGGGTAATCTCCATACCATCTAGCCAGACTTCCCAACCAAGCCCCCATGCTCCTAGAGTAGGCGCTTCCCAATTATCCTCAACAAAGCGAATATCATGCTTGTTCGGATCAACTCCTAAAGCCTCTAGACTCTTTAAGTATAAATCTTGAATATTATCTGGTGATGGCTTCATAATAACCTGAAATTGATGGTGTTGATAAACCCGATTTGGGTTATCACCATAACGCCCATCATCAGGACGACGAGATGGTTCAACATAGGCAACATTCCAATCTTCTGGCCCTAAAGCCCGCAAAAAAGTAGCTGGATTCATTGTCCCAGCACCTACTTCAACATCATAAGGCTGTCTAATAACACAATTTTGTTGATACCAGTACTCAGTTAAAGTATTAATCATTTCTTGAAATTGCATCAAATCCCCACTTTCTATTTAATATTGATATATAGTTTCACTTTTAAAATTAAAATCTGCAACCAATAAACTTCAAAATCAGTTTCGAGAGGGCTAAAA